>DATCFJ010000799.1:0-12665 GCA_036509605.1 Polyangiaceae bacterium
AAGCGTTGATTCAGCTGCGCGGCGTCACGAAGGTCTACGGCAAAGGCGAATCCGAAGTGCGAGCGCTCGCAGGTATCGATTTCGACATCACGCGCGGTGACTTCGTCGCGATCATGGGCACGAGTGGCTCGGGCAAGTCCACGTGCATGAATATCCTCGGCTGCCTGGACGTGCCGACGGCTGGCAGCTACCGCCTGGCGGGCGTCGCCACCACTGATCTGCACGGGGACGGGCTGACGCTGCTGCGGCGGCATTACATCGGCTTCGTGTTTCAGGGGTTCAATCTGCTGAGTCGCACTAGCGCGCTGGAAAATGTTGAGCTGCCCTTGGTATATCGGCGCGTGGCCGCTAAAGAGCGACGCACAGCGGCGCTGCGCTCGCTCGATCTGGTCGGGCTGTCCGATCGGGCCGACCATACGCCACAGGAGCTTTCCGGCGGTCAGCAGCAGCGAGTCGCCATCGCGCGCGCGCTCGTCACCGATCCGGAGCTCTTGCTCGCAGATGAGCCGACCGGAAACCTGGACTCCGCGCGTACCCAGGAGATCATGAATCTATTGGTGGATCTGAACAAGAAGCGCGGCATCACCATCGTGATGGTCACGCACGAGCCGGACGTGGCGGCGTTTGCCGACCGCGTCGTGGTGTTCCGTGACGGCTTGATCGCCTCCGACTCACGCCCCGAGCGAGGCCACTGATGTTCTTGCAAACGGTGCTGATGGCGCTGCGCGAAATCCGCCGTAACACGCTGCGCTCGGTGCTCACCATGCTGGGCGTCGTGATCGGCGTCGGCGCGGTGATCGCGCTGGTTTCGGTCGGACGCGGCGCGACGCAGAAGGTCACGGAGGACATCGGCAAGCTGGGCAAGAACCTGCTCATGGTCAGCGCCGGCGCGCGCGTGAAGGGTGGCGCGTCTTCTGCCGCGCAAGCCTTGAACATGGCCGACATGTTAGCCATCAGGCGGGAGATCTCGGGAGTGCACGCAGTCGCTCCCGGCTCGTCGAGCAACCAGCAAGTCATCTACGGCAACAAGAACGCCGCCACGTCGATCACCGGCACCGACAACAATTTCTTCGAAGTGCGCGGCTACGCTATCGACAAAGGCCGACAGTTCACGCAAGGCGAAGCGCAATCCGGCGTCCCCGTATGCGTGCTCGGCGCGACGGTAAAGACCGAGTTATTCGCCGGTCAAGACCCGCTCGGCGCCCAGGTGCGCGTGGGCAAATTGTCATGCCAGGTCATCGGCACCTTGGTCTCCAAGGGCACAGCCGGCATGGGTCAGGATCAGGATGATTTGATTCTGATCCCGCTAGCGACGTTCCAGCGGCGCATCACCGGCAGCAATGACATCTCGCTGATTCTTGTCTCCGCCGAGGAGGGGCTCGACACGTCCATCGTAGCCGAGAGCATTCGCGCCCTGCTCAGACAGCGACGACACCGCCCGCTCGGCTCGGACGACGACTTCAACGTGCGCGACATGGCCGAAATCGCCGACACCGTAACCAGCACGACCACCGCGCTGACCGCGCTCTTGGGCGCGATAGCCGCCGTGAGCCTGCTGGTCGGCGGCATCGGCATCATGAACATCATGTTGGTGTCGGTCACCGAACGCACGCGCGAGATCGGTATACGCTTGGCGATCGGCGCGTTCGCGGGCGAAGTGATGATGCAGTTCTTGCTCGAGGCGATCGTGCTCTCCACGTTGGGCGGCGTCATCGGCGTGATCTTGGGCCTGATCGGCTCGTTCTTTGCGGCGCGCTCGCTGTCCCTGCCCTTCGTGATCCCACCGGAGATCGTCCTTCTGGCCTTCGCCTTCTCGGCCTTGGTCGGCGTGCTCTTCGGCTATTTACCGGCCCGCAAAGCCGCGCAACTGAACCCCATCGAGGCACTGCGCCATGAGTGAGCTTTTCAAGAGAAGCACGGCGAAGCGTTCGCTCGCCGCCGCCCTGCTATGTCTGTGTGCCGCGCGTAGTGCCGCCGCCCAGACCGCGACGGGAGCCCTGACCAGCCAGCGCGCCGTCGAAATTGCGATCAAGAACAATCCCAGTTTGCACATCGCGCTGTTGCAAGAAACCCAGGCTCGCTATTCGGTCACCGCCGAGGACGCGCTGTATGATCCCGTTTTCGGCGCCGACGCTAGCTACGGGCACAACCGCAACCCGAGCGTGAACGGAGCGACCGGCACGATTGTAACCACCACCGACACTCTGGCCCTCGATGCCAGGCTGACCAAAAGCTTCGCCACCGGCACCAGCGTTACGGCCCAGCTGTCTGGTCAACGCCAAGCAAGAAGCTCGCTCGCCGCCAACACTTTGGGCGGCACGAACGCCTTCGGTCCATTCTATTCGGTGGCCGGATCAGTCGCCCTCACGCAGCCGCTCTTGCGCGGCGCAGGCAGCACCCTCGGGCTCGCTAGCTTGAGAGTCGCCCAACTAAATCGCACTGCCGCGACGCTCGCCGCACAGCAGACCGGCAGCCAAGTCCTGCATGACGTGCTGGTCGACTATTGGGAGCTTTGGTTCGCTACCGAGTCGGTGCGAATCGACGAAGCTTCTCGCGATCTCGCCAAAACACAGCAAACGCAAGCCGAAGAACAAGTCAAAAGTGGCACGCTCGCCAATGTGGATGCGCTGCCCTTCGCAACGCAGACCGCCCAGCAAGACGTCGTACTGGACACGGCGGTCACCAACGTTCGGCAGAATGCGCTCGGGTTGGCGTTGGTCATTGGGCAAGTCGACAACACCGGGGCCGAGCTCACCGCGACAGACACACCGCCAGACGTTACGGTCGACGAGCTCGACGCACGCGCGATAGACGAGGCTCTGACAGCTTCGTACGAATTGAAGCAAGCCCAGGCCAACCTGCAAGTCTCGCAGTACCAAGCGAAGATCGCCGGTGACTCGTTGCGCCCGCGGCTCGATCTGTCGGCGTCGGTTACGGCGCAGGGGCTCGGCAATCGCGCAGTCTCTCCGGCGTTCGATCAGTTCGGCAGGTTGGACGCGGTGAGCGCGCAGGTAGCGCTAGCATTCGAGACCCCCGTCACGAACACCCGACGCAACGCGCAGATCGAGAGCGCTCTCCTCAGCATGCACATCGCCGAGAAGCAGATTGAGAGCCAGCGACAACAAATCAAGACAAACATCGAGTCGACGCTCTCGAAGCGCAACGCCGCCAAGCGACGCCTAGAATTCGCGCTCGTCACCGAAAAGGTTTCTCACGACCAGGCGTTGGGCGTGCAAGGCAAGTTCCAGGCTGGCACCGCGCTTGCCATCGAAGTGCAGAAGGCCAATAACGACTACCAATCGGCGCAGCTCACCGTGCAGCGCGCGCGCGTCGACCTAGTCGAAGCCGAGCTCGACCTCTTGAATTTGCGCGGAAAATTGCTCGAGCGCTACGCCGAGCTACTCAAGAGTTACCAGCCGACCGCGCTAATCCTAAAAGGCGCAACCGACCCGATGTGAGCCGCTCAGCTGGCGGGTGGATATTGAGTCTGCAAACTCTCCAGCACGCGCTTCCACGCCGCGCCGCCGTCCACTTCGAGCAGCCGCGCAATCTCCCCCAGGGCGACTTCTTCTTCCGCGGTAACAGCGTTCGGGTCGTCGAACGCGTCTGCGGTAGCGCGCGCGATCGATTCGGCGTGCAGCACTAGATCGGGTAGCTCGTCGACGTCCACCTCGAGGAAGTCTTCGTCCAGCGCGACGCCGAGCAGGCCGCGTAGCCCGCGTTCCACGAACGCCTGCGAGGGCGCTTCCTTCAACCACTTGTCGAGCACCGCAGCGGTCTCGGGCGTGAGGTGCAAGCGGTCCGCGGCAAAGCGCCGAATGCGATCCACTTCGACGCTCTCCATCTTGCCGTCAGCCCATGCGACATAGATCAGAGGCAGCAGCATTAGCGCCCGATAGCTCGTTGGGCGGATGCCAAGCTCCATGAGCGTCTGTTCCAGTTCGAGACGGTTCGGGTTCGGAGCAGCCGACATGCTCGCACGCTAGCGAAGTCCGAGTGTCTCGTCCACGCGCTCAAAACGCCTGAAGTCACCCTTAAGTGTGGACCTGCCAAACAGCGAATGTTCCGAAAACGATTGAACAAAACCCACTTGGGGTCGATGTGGGACACGTCACAAGCGTGGTCCCAAGCGGATTTGCCGAGCTACACTGAAGCGCCATGACTCGGGTGCCCGGAAAGCCAAGTAGCGGCGCGTCGACGCCGCCGCCCATGGCGGACGAGCCGGGCTCGAGCGTTCGGACGATGAGTGGTCCACTGCCCGTGCGCTTCGCGAGCGGACCGAACATCATCGTCGAGGCCGCGGGGCCCGAGCTGGAGCTCGAGGGCTCCGGGCCGGTCTCCGGCCGACGCATGGCTTACACGCCGGGCCTGGTCGTCGCCGACAAGTATGAGCTGCTCCGGCCGCTCGGGTCAGGCGGAATGGGCGAGGTCTGGGTGGCTCATCACCTCAGCCTCGACATCGACGTGGCCGTGAAGTTCATCGGCGACCTGGGGGCGGAGGGGGCCGGCCTCGCCGAGCGTCTGCTGGAAGAGGCCCGCAATACCGCTCGCTTGGGGCATCCGGCCATCGTCCGCGCCCTGGATTTTGGGCATACCGAGCGCGGCGATCCGTTCATCGTGCTCGAGCTGCTAGCGGGCGAGGATCTCGCGACTCGCATCGAGCAGACGGGCCGCATTTCGCCAGAACAGGCGGTCGCCATCCTGCTGCCGGTGGTGCACGCGTTGAGCGCGGTGCACGACAGCGGCGTCGTACACCGCGATATCAAACCGGAAAACGTGTTCCTGGCCGAGGTCGAGCTGGGCTTGCAAGCCAAGCTCCTCGACTTCGGCATTTCGCGCAAAACCGACCGCGTGCGCCGCCTCACCGTGCGCGACACCGCGCTCGGCACGCCCGACTACATGTCGCCCGAGCAAGCTCGCGGCGAGACCAGCCACGCGCACACCGACCAGTGGAGCTTTTGCGTGGTGCTCTACGAAGCGATCACCGAAAGTCGCCCGTTCGAAGGTGACAACTACAACGCCTTGCTGCGCGCCATCATCGAGGATGCCCCGAAGCCGCTCGAGGCCTACGGGATCGCGCAACCCGAGCTATGGCAGATTCTGACTCGGGGCCTGGCCAAAGCCGCGGGCGATCGCTTCACCACGATTCGGGACTTGGGGGAAGCGCTCGCCCTCTGGTTACTCGACCGCGGCGTGCAGGAGGATTCCGTAGGCACTTCGCTGCGCCGGGTCTGGCTCAAGGAAGCCAGCTCAGGCGTCAGTATCCCGAACGATGTCGCGCCGTCTGTCGAGGCCGCGTCCGCGCCAGGTCACGCCGCCTTGGAACGGGCCTCCACGCAGATGCAGGGCCCGCTCGGCGCCAGCCCGACCGATGACTCGGAAGCGCCGGTCTCGGTTCGGGTTCGCCCGACCCCGGACGCGGTGCACGTGCCGGTCGTCGAAGCACTCGAGGAAGCTCTGGGGCCCGTTTCAAGCCCGAATCACTCCGTGCCCGACCTGGAAGCCCTAGCCGAGCTGCATCGCGGCGGAGACCCGGAAGATCGCCTGCGCCGTGACTCGCAGCGGCGCGCGATCGTCACCGTGGCCGTGCTTGCCTTCGTCGTCTTCGGCACGGCGCTGGCGATCTTGGTCGGAACGGGTGTGATCGTCTGGTAAGCGCCGCTACACTGGCGCCATGAGCGTGATCGTTCGCCCTGCGCAAGCGCGAGACCTTCCGGCCATCGCCGAGCTCGCCGGCCAGCTAGTTCGTCAACACTACGGCTTCGATGCGCAGCGCTTCATGCTGATCCCGAACGTCGAGTCGGGCTACGCGCGCTTCTTCAACGGGGAGCTGTCGAACCCAGACACGCTGATCCTGGCAGCCGAGCTGAACGGCAGCGTCGTCGGCTATGCTTATGCCCGGCTCGAACCGCGGGACTGGAACGCCCTACTCGATGCCTGCGGCGCCTTGCACGATATTTTCGTGAACGAAACCGTGCGCCGGCAAGGCATCGCCCGGCGCTTGGTCGAGGCCGTGCGCAAAGGTCTGCGAGCCAAGGGCGCGCCGCGGCTGCTGCTTCACACTGCGAGCAAGAACCAAACCGCGCGCGAGTTCTTCGCCGCACTCGGCTTTCGCGAGACGATGATCGAGCTCACCGCCGAGCTTTAGCCTGCCTTTGGAAGACGTAAAATCATCCGAAACACGAGCCCGCTAGACTTAGCCATCTAGACACTGAGCGCCCACTCAGTCCTCGCTCGCGCCGGGCATTTAGCTGCGTTTTTCGCCGAGAAAAGCGCGAAAATGCGCAGATCCGCCACTGCTGGCGGGGCCGGAAATCAAGAAACGAAGGCGAAACATCCTGGCCGTTGTGCCGAAAGACTCGCGGCGGTAGATGGAACGCCCTTCGGTGATTTCCCTGCCGAAAAAGCCAGCTAAGAGGAAAAAAAAATGAGCGGTAATACGGTCCGGCAACAAGCGATTTCCAAGGCCTCGGCGTTTCAGTCGAGCTCGCCGCCGCTGACATACAAAGAGATTTCGTCTGGCGAGATGTTCGGCGCCAACGTGTTCGGCTTGTCGGCCATGAAGACGCACCTGCCGAAGGACGTCTACAAGTCTCTCAAGAAGACGATCGAAGGCGGCACGCCGCTCGATCCCACGACCGCGGACGTGGTCGCTTCGGCCCTCAAGGACTGGGCTCTCTCCAAAGGCGCCACACACTACGCGCACATCTTCTACCCGCTCACCGGTCTGACCGCAGAGAAGCACGACAGCTTCTTCAGCCCCGACGGCGAAGGCGGTGCGCTCGCCGAGTTCTCGGGCAAGAAGCTCGTCCAGGGCGAGCCTGACGCATCGAGCTTCCCGAGCGGCGGCATCCGCGCCACTTCCGAAGCCCGCGGTTACACCGCGTGGGACGTGACCAGCCCCGCGTACCTGATGGAAACCGCGAACGGCATCACGCTCTGCATTCCGACCGCCTTCGTGTCGTGGACCGGCGAAGCCCTCGACACCAAGACCCCGGTGCTGCGCGCCACTGCCGCGCTCAACGTCCAGGCCCAGCGCATCCTCAAGCTGTTCGGGCACGAAAACCCCGCTTCCGTCACGTCGTTCGCCGGCTGCGAGCAGGAGTACTTCCTGATCGACAAGAACTTCTACTACGCGCGCCCCGACCTGCTGAATGCGGGCCGCACGCTGTTCGGCGCCAAGCCGCCGAAGGGCCAGGAGTTCGAGGATCACTACTTCGGCGTCATCCCGGCCCGCGTCATGGCGTTCATGTTCGATCTCGAGCGCGAGCTGCTCATACTCGGCATCCCCGTCGCCACGCGCCACAACGAGGTCGCGCCAGGCCAGTTCGAAATCGCGCCCGTGTTCGAAGGTGCGAACGTCGCCGCCGATCACCAGCAGCTGGTGATGGTGACGCTGAAGAAGGTCGCCGAAAAGCACGACCTCGTCTGCCTCTTGCACGAGAAGCCCTTCGCCGGCGTCAACGGCTCGGGCAAGCACTTGAACTACTCGTTCGGCAACGCGACGCAGGGCAACCTGCTCGACCCTGGCAACACCCCGCACGACAACGCGCAGTTCCTCGTGTTCTGTGGCGCGGTCATCCGCGCGGTGCACAAGTTCGGCGGCTTGCTGCGCGCTGCCATCGCCTCTGCCAGCAACGATCACCGCCTGGGCGCCAACGAAGCTCCGCCGGCGATCATCTCCATCTTCATGGGCGAGCAGCTCGGGGACGTTTGGGAGCAGATCAAGGCTGGCGGCGCCAAGTCGTCCAAGGCCGGCGGTCACTTGAAGATCGGTGTGGATTCACTGCCGCACCTGCCGCGCGACGCGGGCGACCGCAACCGCACGAGCCCCTTTGCCTTCACCGGCAATCGCTTCGAGTTCCGCGCTCTGGGCTCGAGCCAGTCCCCGGGCATCGCGCTTGCCGTACTGAACACGATCATGGCGGACTCCTGCGACTTCATCGCAACCAAGCTGGAAGCCGCCATCGGCTCCGGCAAGCCGCTCAACACAGCCATCCAGGCTGTGCTGCAAGAGGTCTACACGGAGCACGGCAAGGTCGTGTTCAACGGCAACGGCTACTCGGAAGAGTGGCATCAGGAAGCCGAGAAGCGCGGCCTCTTGAACCTCAAGACGTCCATCGAGGCTCTGCCGCAGTACGACACGAAGGAAGCGATTGCGGTCTTCGAGAAGTACAAGGTGCTCTCGGCTCGCGAGCTCCACGCACGCTACGAGATCTTCCTCGAGCAATACGTCAAGTCGGTCAACGTCGAGAAGAACTTGGTGCTGCAGATCTCCAAGACGCAAATCTTGCCTGCGGCGATCCGCTTCCAGACCGAGCTCGCGAACAACGCCGTCGCGATCAAGGCCGCTGGCGTAACGGGCGACACGTCGACATTGCAGAAGGTCTCTGCCTTGATCAGTGACCTCGGCGGGTCGATCGCCGCGCTCGAGAAGGCCGCTGCGCACCACGGTGCCAGCAGCTTGTTCGAGGAAGCGAAGTACTTCCGCGACGCGATCCTGCCGGCTCAGCTCAAGGTCCGCGAAGTGGCAGACACGCTCGAAGGCATCGTCGCCACCGACATCTGGCCACTGCCCACGTACCAGGAGATGCTGTTCATCAAGTGACTCGCTTCACCCGAATGGGGTGAGCGGTGGGCCCCGGGGAACTGCCGGAGCCTGAAATTGTGACGCGATGTTTCGCCCCGCCAGGGTCACTTGGTGGGGCGAAACTGCATTTACTCCTAGGTAATTCCTCCCCGATGCGGGTCAGGACTGGCCGGACGAGCGCGGGCTGCTATGAATTCCTCGTGGGCCGAGGGTTGGCGGTTCCCGGGGAGCGTCATGAAAAGTTTGATCAAGAATCTGTTGATTGGTTTTGGGGTCGGGTTGGTGCTGATGGTGGGGTTGGTCTTCGCTACGGACGGCGGCAAAACCGGGTCCAGCATGCATGCGCCTCACTAGTCAGCATTGCGCCGTGAGGCCGGTCCCCTCGGCCGCCCCTCGACACTCCGGGGTTCGCGCTCAATAGTCGGCCGCATGTCGATCCGCAAAGCCAGTGGTGTGCTGGCGCTCGTTCTCGTTCTGCTGGCTGCCTGCAGCCATTCGGCAGCGCCGCCCCTAGCTGCGACCCCCAACGCGAGCGCGTCCGTCGCCGCGTCAACCGCTCCCGCGATCCCGGCTTACGTGCGCGCCGCTGTCGACGCGGACGACCGTAGCTCGGACGACAAGGCGCTCGACGCTGGTCGCAAACCAGATCAGACGTTGGCCTTCTTCGGCATTCAGCCTGGCATGAAAGTCGCGGAACTCGGCGCCGGTGGCGGTTACACGACGGAGCTGCTGTCGCGCGTGGTTGGCCCGACCGGTAAAGTCTTCGGGCAGAACTCGCCGTTCATCTTGGAGAAGTTCGCCAACGTGCCTTGGTCGGCGCGTCTATCGAAGCCCATCTTGCGAAATGTCGTGCGCGCCGATCGCGAGTTCGACGACCCGCTCCCTCCCGAAGCCAGCGAGCTGGACGCCGTGTTGAACGTGCTCTTCTATCACGACACCGTTTGGCTCGGCGTCGACCGCGCCAAGATGAACAAGGCCGTGTTCGCCGCACTGAAGCACGGCGGGGTGTATGGCATCGTCGATCACAGCGCGGCGCCGGGCAGCGGGCTTTCGGGCGTGAAGACCGTGCACCGCATCGACGAGAAGACGCTGCGCGAGGAAATCGAGAGTGCCGGGTTCAAGCTCGCGGCCGAAGGCTCATTCCTGCGAAACCCGAGTGACACTCGAGACTGGAACGATTCGCCGAAAGTGGCCGGCGAGCGGCGCGGCACCTCGGACCGCTTCGTGCTCAAGTTCACAAAGCCCTGAGCGCCCCTGCGCCGTCGCCATTAGCGGCGTGCTTTTGGAGGGCCGGTCCTCATGAGGAACCGAAAATTCCTTAGAACACCGAAAATTACGCCGGCTTTCGCGGCGGACCGAATTCGATATACTCGCACGCGATGAACGCTCGAACTTGGTTCTATTCGTGCATTTCCGGGGCTGTGATGCTGGCGTGTGGTGGCGCCGCGGTTCCTCAAGATTCGCTGACCGCGGCACAGGCGGACGTGAAAGGCGCAGAGGTTGGCGGAGCACCCGACAATCCCAAAGCCGCGCTCTACCTGAAGTACGCCAAGGAGCAGATCGAAGCTGCCCAGAAACAGATCAGTGACGGCGACAACGAGACTGCCGCGCGCACGCTCGACAAGGCACAGGCGGACGCCGAGCTGGCCCTCGCGTTGGCCAAGCAAGCCAAGGCCCAGGGTGACGCCAGTGAAGCCACTGACCAGGTCGGTAAACTGCGCAAGGAGATCAGCAAGTGATGTCTCGTACGAAGCGACCGATGATGATGCATTCCCTTTCGACGCTGCGTAGCGTAGCCCCGGCTTTGATCACCGTGAGCCTGTCGGCATGGCTTCTCGCCTGCGGCACCGCCGCAGTCCCAAAGGAGCTGCTGGACGCTCGCGCGGCTTATGCTGACGCGGCCAAAGGTCCGGCTGCCGACCTCGCGCCCGCTCAGCTCGACACCGCCAAGCAGTCGTTGGACGGCGCCCAGCGCAGCTTCGACGACGACGGTCCCAGCCAAAAGACCAAGGACCTGTCGTACATCGCCGAGCGTCGCGCGGAGATCGCAGCCGCTGAAGGCGGTCGCGAGGCCGCCGAACGCAAGCGCGCTGCCGCGGACAAGGACTTCAAGACCACGCAAATGGAAGGTCTAGAAAAGACCAAGGAGCAGCTCGAGGCCGAGCGCAAAGCGCGCGAGGCCAGCACGAACGAGGTCGCAAAGACCCGCGAGGAGCTAGCCACCGAAAAAGCCGCAAGGGTGGAGGCCGAGAGGAAGGCTGCTGCCGCACTCGCCAGCTTGACCGAGATCGCCAAGGTCAAGGAAGAGTCACGCGGTGTCGTCATCACGCTGTCTGGTTCGGTGCTGTTCGCGACCGCGAAGAGTGATCTCTTGGCGATCGCCAAAGACAAGCTCGACCAGGTCGTCAAGGCGCTGCAGGATCAAGGCTTCAAGGCGCTCGTGATTCAGGGCTACACGGACTCGCGCGGCAACGCCGCGGAGAACGACGCTCTGTCGCTCAGGCGCGCGCAGTCCGTACGCGACTACATGGTGACGCGCGGCATTCCGTCGGACAAGATCACGGCGGAGGGCCTAGGCGCGAGCAAGCCCGTGGCAGACAACGCGAGCGCGGACGGCCGCGCCGAGAATCGCCGCGTCGAAATCGTGGTTACGCCCGCTAAGTGAGCCTCTTAGGCCGAGTGGTGCGCAGCACCGCTCGGCCGCGAGCTCGAACCGCGACGCCGAAGGCGGAGCCCCCAATCCTGTCTCGCGTTCGCTGCGAGATTAGGCGGACAACCCTGTGGCTTCGTCGACGCCGAGCATCAGGTTCAAGTTTTGAACCGCGGCGCCAGATGCCCCTTTGCCGAGGTTATCCAGGCGCGCCACGATCAAGATCTGCTGTTCGTGACCAAACACGAATAGATCCAGCCGGTTCGTGTCGTTGCAAGCAACTGGGCTCAGGTAACCTTCGTCGAGCAGCGGTTCGGTATTGAGGGGTTGCACGGCGATGAACCGCTCGCCCTGGTAGTGCGCGCTGAGCACGTCGTGCACGTCTTGGGGTGCGAGCTTCTTCGGTAGCAAGCGGACGAGCAGAGGCACCGAAACGAGCATGCCTTTGTAGAAGTTGCCCACGACCGGTTCGAAAAAGGGCGCTTGATCCAAGCCGACGACGTGCTGCATCTCCGGTAGGTGCTTATGTTTGAGCCCGAGGCCGTACGGGCGCGGCCCGCGCAATGCCTCAGCGTCGTTCGGTGATGCGGTCTCGTACTTCGCGATCAGCTTCTTGCCGCCGCCGCTGTAGCCGCTCAAGGAATGAACTACGGCTGGGTAGCTCTTGGGCACGAGCCCGCGCGCCAAGAGCGGTGCGAGCGCGGCAACCATGCCAGTCGCGTGGCAACCCGGCACGCTGACGCGCGGGGCCTTTCGGATCGAAGCGCGCTGCGTTTGGTTCAGCTCCGGAAAGCCGTACACGAAATCTGCGCTCACGCGATGCGCGCTGCTCGGGTCGATCAAGCGCGTGCGCGCGTTCTCGATCATGCTGGCTGACTCACGCGCGGCAGCGTCGGGTAAGCAGGTGATCACGAAGTCGACTTCGTTGATCAACGCTTTGCGCGCGGCCGGATCCTTGCGCTGTTCGGCCGGGAGCTCGCAAAGCTCGAGCTCGGGGCGCGCCAGCAGGCGATCCTGAATTTGCAGCCCCGTGGTGCCTTCGCGCCCGTCGATGAAGATCTTCTGCCTGGCCATTTTCTTCCGTGGCGAGAGATGTACGGCAAAGGCGCCAAACACGCCAGCCTGAGCGCGAGCACATCCGCGCACAACGAACTTTTCCCCGAAACTCGGCCTGGCACACAAATGCGCTGATTGTGCGGCGCACAGGCTGCTTGACTCACGCTGCCAAGCTTGTACCAATTTCGACGTGAGCGATTTGCTACGTGTATGCGCGATCGTCCTTTGCCTCTCGAGTTGCGGACAAGCTCAGCATCCGCACTCCACGCTCGCACCTGGCGATCCCGCGCTAGACGCCCTCGCGCGGAGTGAAGCGCTCGTAGCGTCACGAGTCAGTGGCGCAAGCGTGACCAACGCCCAGCGTGAGTC
>DATCFJ010000800.1:0-3893 GCA_036509605.1 Polyangiaceae bacterium
AGCGGGTGCGGGGGCGAAGCCCCCGATGACAGATGCTGATCTGATCTTGTTCAATCGTCATCGAACCATCTCAAGTAAGAGCCGCGCTCGCGTGCGCACGGAAATGCCCAACCAAAATCTCAGAAGTAGCCTTCGCGCTTCTTGGTTTCCATCGAGCCTTCCTCGTCGTGATCGATGAGGCGGCCGGAGCGCTCGGAGTATTTCGTGAGCAGCATCTCGCGGATGATGTCCGGCAGAGTGGTCGCGCTGGAGGGCAACGCACCCGTCAGCGGGTAGCAGCCGAGCGTGCGGAAGCGCACCTTTTCCATGCGCGGCTTTTCGCCCGGATTTAGCGGCAAACGGTCGTCGTCGACCATCAACAGCGTGCCGTTGCGCTCCACCACCGGTCGCTCCTCTGCGAAGTACAGCGGGACGATCGGAATGCTCTCCAAGTAGATGTAGAGCCAGATATCGAGCTCGGTCCAGTTGGAGAGCGGGAAGGCGCGGATGCTCTCACCTTTGGTGAGCTTGCCGTTGTACAGGTTCCACAGCTCGGGGCGCTGGTTCTTCGGATCCCATTGCCCGTAGCGATCGCGGAAGGAGTAAATACGCTCTTTGGCCCGCGAGCGCTCTTCGTCGCGGCGCGCGCCACCGAAGGCTGCGTCGTAGCCGCCGTTGTGCAGCGCCTGTAAAAGCGCGTGCGTCTTCATGATCGTGGTGTACTTGGAGCTGCCGTGATCGAACGGGTTGATGCCGTCTGCCACGCCTTCCTTGTTCGTGTGTACGAGCAGGTTCAGCCCGTTGTCCTTCACGAACTTGTCGCGAAACGTGATCATCTCCCGGAACTTCCAGGTGGTGTCGATGTGCAGGAGCGGGAAGGGCAGCTTTCCGGGGTGGAAGGCTTTGCGTGCCAGTTGCACCATCACCGACGAGTCTTTGCCGATGGAGTACAGCATCACCGGGTTGTCGAACTCGGCGGCGACTTCGCGAATTATGTGGATGCTCTCGGCTTCTAGCTGGCGAAGGTGGCTCAGCCGAAACTCGAGCGCGCGGTCGGGAGAAGTGTCGACGGCCGTCATCGGGGCGGCTGATCTAGCACTATTTCGGTCGGAATTCGCGAGTTAGTCTATCTATTTGAATTTGTTGGGTTTAGGTGCACTTTGTCCAGGATTCCCACAAGATTGGTCACATCTCGATCGGGGCGTCTTTTTTTGCCTTCGTGAGTGCGGGCGGCTTGCCAGAATCATCGCCCGCGACTTGCGCGAGCGCTGGGAACGTCTCGTGCCCTCGCGTGGGGGCCGATCCACGTCGGCCTTCCGACGTGGATCGAGGTTCTCGCGGGCATCCGTAGACGCCGCAGAAGCGCGTCCGATGTAAATTTTTTGCATCTGGGGCGCGCGGAAAGGCGTCGACCCCACAATCGCGAAGGCGAGCGCGCCGCGACCCAAGATGTGATCAATCTTGAGAAAATTCCGACTACCTCACGACCGTGGTGCAGCCGAGCGCGATCCCCACCGATGCACTGGTGGCGGCCTGGTACGCGGTGCAGCTGATCGGGCAGGCGACGATTTGCGTCGGCGTACCGCCAGTGTCGGGGTCGACATTGTAGTACCAGCCGCCGATCGTTGGGTCACAGAGCTCTGGCTTCTTTACGTAGAAGAGTTTGTCGGTCCCACTCGCAGTCGTGACGTTCACGTTCACCTGCAGGAAGTTAAGCGTCTCTCCGGCGGTCGGTTGCGGGATCTGGAACGCGCAATCGAGCTTGGCACCGCGAATAGCGTCGAGCGCGGTCAGGAATTGCTTCGTGACGTCTTGGGAGGTGTTGACGATGAAGGCCTTCGCGTTCGGAGTGCTGCTGCCCGCAGCGGCGATCTCATCCAGATTGGTCGGCGCGCCGTTCGCGACGTCGGCCGCGTTGAACACGCCGATCACGAAGGTGTTGATGCTCGGTGTCGCTTTGACGCCTCCAGCTGCGACTGCTGCGATGTCGGCAACAGCGGCGTTGAGCGTCGTTGCCGTCGCCGGGACGCATTCGGTCGGTAGGCCATCCGTCGCCAATAGCACCACGACGCGGTGGTCCGGGTGAGCCGTGGCCCAAGCGCTCGCTTGTGAGATGGCGCCGCCTAGCGCGGCTTGCGTGGGCGTGGCGCCCGCGGGCATGTGGGCGTTGATGGACGCGATCAGGCCCGCAGCAGCTCCCGGCAATGGGGCGATTGCGCTGGCTGGGGTGGCGTACAGCGGGGCGTCGCAGCTGTCCGTGGCCTCGCACACGCTGGAAACGAGCGTCACGCAGGTGCCAAGATCGTTGTGCATGTCGTCCGCGCCGCACGAGTTGCCGAGCTTGGGACAGACGTAGCCGGCGTTCTTGGAGCACTGCCCGAGAACCGTGCACGGGCCCGTTCGCCCAGTGCAGTCGCTCGCCGTGTCACACGGCACGATTGTAGTCGCGTTGGAGCAGGCTTTGAGGAAGCACGGGCCGCTGTCGCCGCAGTCCGCGTTGCTGGCGCAGGAAGTGGGCGCGTTCGGTTTGGTCAGTGGAAAATATTGCAAGCCGACTCCGAGCCCGGCCGAGGCGCTATCGTTCAGGAACGACGTGAGCGCTGTCTTTACCGCGTCCCATTTGGTCACCGTGGTGGAGGTTGGATCGAGCATCGAGCCCGAGCTGTCGAGCATGATGTACATGTCGAGCGGGATGGGCTGCGCGGTCGAGACGTGCGCGGCGCATGCGTCCAGCGGAGCGCCTCCGCCATTGGCGCCGGTGCTGTTGGCGGCTGTGCCGTTCATCCCGGTGTTGATGCCGTCCGAGCCACCGTTGCCGTTGCCGTTGCCGTCTCCGGTCCCGGCTGCGGTTCCCGCGCTGGCCCCGGCGCCTCCCGTGACCCCGCTTGGGTGCGAGCTAGAGCCGCACGCAACGCAGGTCCAGGCTGCGACTAGAACCGAGGTGACCCCGACTGCAACTCGAACGCTGCGCGGCATGCATCAAATAAAGCACCATTGGGCGCCCCTGAGAAGGACGCCGACAATTCGAAACAATCGCCGCCCGGAAAGTTTTATCGAGTCGCGAAAAGGTTCGGCTCGCTCAGTTGCACCGAGCGCTGTGCGGCGTCCGCGCTGAGCGCTAGATAACGAGATCTAGAAATTTCGTAGGCGCCCAGCGATTTCAAATGTTCGGTCAGAAATTGTACGTCGAACAGCACGATTCCGGCCGCGAAGAGCCGCTCGACCGCGCTGACGAGCCCCAGCTTTGAGGCGTCGCGCACGCGGTGGAACATGCTTTCTGCCGCGAACAACGCGCCGCGCTGCACGCCGTACAGGCCGCCCACCAGCTGGGCGCCCTGCCAAACCTCAACGCTGTGCGCGTGTCCGAGCGCGTGCAACGCGCAATAAGCGTCGACCATTTCCGGCAAGATCCAAGTGCCGGAGTCGCGCTCGCGGCCGCACTCTAGGATCACGTCGCGAAATGCTTGATTGAAGGTGACCCGAAAACGCTGGGAACGGATCACGCGGCTCAAGCTGCGCGACACGTGCAGGTGCTCGGAGTCCATCACGGCGCGTGGATTGGGCGACCACCACATGGGCGGCAGGCCCTCGTCGTACCAAGGGAAGATGCCGCGCTCATAGGCGAACAGCAGGCGCTCCGGCGACAAGTCACCGCCGATGGCAAGCAAGCCTTCGTCGTCCGCGGCGTTGGGATCGGGAAAGGCGAGCGGCGCGCCAGGAAGCATGAACTGCGGTTTGCGGCGCGAGCGCATTGGCCGATGCTATCGCTTCTTCGCGCGGACAACCACCTCCGACGCCGCCGGTTCCGCTGACTGCGAAAGCATCTCGGGATTGCGCGGCTTCATTAATGAGCTGTGCGGGCAATCTGAATTAGGGACGACGCTCCGTGGTAGCCTGGCTTCGGTTTGGCTACG
>DATCFJ010000801.1:0-26171 GCA_036509605.1 Polyangiaceae bacterium
CCCCCGCACCCGCTGAAATGTCCCCCTCCGGGGATCACGAAGCGCGTAATTCAGCGGGGCCCCACCCCTGAGTTTTGGGGCCCCAACCCCAAAACCGTACGACTTGCATGGCGATTCCGATGACTACCGAACAAGACCAGATCAGCAAAGACATCCTCGGCTATCTCGAGCAGCACCAGCAGAAGGAGCTTTTGCGCTTCGTCTCCGTGGGCTCGGTCGATGACGGCAAATCGACGCTCATCGGCCGGCTGCTGCACGATACGCACGGCATCTACGAAGATCAGCTGGCGTCCGTGAAGCGCGCGTCGGGCCGCGCGGGCATGGAGATCGATTTCTCGCTGTTCACCGACGGTCTGAAGGCCGAGCGCGAGCAGGGCATCACGATCGACGTCGCGTACCGCTATTTCTCGACCGCCAAGCGTAAATTCATCATCGCCGATACGCCCGGACACGTGCAGTACACGCGTAACATGGCGACCGGCGCTTCGACGGCCAACGTCGCCATCATCCTGATCGACGCGCGGCTCGGCGTCTTGCAGCAGTCGCGCCGTCACGCGTATATCGCCTCTTTGCTCGGCATTCCGCATCTCTTCGTGGGCATCAACAAGATGGACCTGGAGAGCTACAGCCAAGACGTCTTCAATCGCATCCGTGAAGAGTTCGCGAATTTCCTGGCTCCGCTCGGCTTCAAGGGCGTGCGTTTCATCCCGATGAGCGCGCTCAAAGGCGACAACGTCGTGCATCGCAGTCACTCGATGCCCTGGTACGACGGCAACACGCTGCTCGAGCACCTAGAGAGCGTGCCGATCGCGAGCGATTGGAACCACAACGATTTCCGCTACCCGGTGCAGTACGTGCTGCGGCCGGATCTGAACTACCGCGGCTTTGCGGGGCAGATCTCGTCAGGCGTGGTGAACAAGGGCGACAAGGTCATGGTGCTGCCCTCGCAGCGCGTGAGCACGGTCGTCGCCATCGACACCTTCGACGGCGAGAAAGAGCAAGCCTTCGCGCCGATGAGCGTGACCCTGCGTTTGGCGGACGAAATCGACATCAGCCGCGGCGACATGCTTGTCCACCCGGACAACCTGCCGCGCGTCGGTCAGCGCTTCGAGACCATGCTGGTCTGGCTGAGCGAGCGCGCCTTGGACCGGCAAAAGAGCTACCTGCTCAAGCACACGACGCAGCTCGTGCGCGCCAGCGTGGAGAATGTCTCGTACACGACGGACCTCGAAACACTCAAGCAAACGCCAGCCACGCGCCTCGAGCTGAACGACATCGGTCGCGTCACGCTTTCACTGCAGCGCCCGATTTACTTCGACGACTACAAGAAGAACCGCGGTACCGGCGCGTTCATCCTGATCGACTCGCTGACCAACAACACGGTCGCGGCCGGTATGATCCTGGAGGTCGACCCTGCGCTGCCCGCGCACGAAGACGGCGGTCCGCGCTCGATGGATCGCCCGCGCACGCAAGTCAGCCCCGACGAACGCAGCGAGCGCCTCGGCCAAAAGGGCGCGACCGTGTGGCTCACGGGTCTGCCGGCTTCCGGCAAGAGCGCGATCGCGTATGCGCTCGAACGGCGCTTGTTCGACTTGAAGCGCTTGGCCGTCGTGATCGACCCGGACGACGGTCTGTCGCGCGGCGTGCTGCCCGACGGCTCGAGCCCCGCGCAAACCCCGGAGCTCGCGCGGCGCACGACCGACGCGGGTCTACTCGCGATCTTCGCGTATGCGTCGCCACTACGCGCAGACCGCGAAACCATTCGCGACACCGTTGGCGCCGAGCGCTTCGTCGAGATCCACGTCGCGACGTCTCTGGATTTGCGCAAAAAGCGCGATCAGCGCGGCGTGTACGGCCCGAGCCACCAAAAACCCGCCGAAGAGCCGCCGAAATCCGCGGACATCGTGGTTTCTCTCGATGATGGCGACCCGGAAGAAGCCGCGCAACGAATCGTCGCGATTCTGGTGAAGCGCGGGCTTTTGCCGTCGCTGTACTCGCTGTAACGGGTTGAGAGATCGGGCACGCTTACGGGCACGGGCACGGGGTTAGTGGCAGGGGATGCCCTCGAGGATCATCATGATGGTCAGACGAGGGCCGTGCTGGTCGTTGTGAATCCGCGCGCCGACGCCGAAGCGGCGTAGGCCTGGCGCCAGCAGCGACGAATTCTGCTCGAGCTGACTGAGCTCGAGGATCTCGGTTAGGAATGAGCAGCCGCCCGCGCGTGATGAGCGCGCGCGCTGCACCTCGCGAGCGAGCGCCTCGTTCTCGGCGCGGGCTGCGATATCTGGAGTCGGCGTCGCGTCCGCGATGTAAGCCGCGACCCCAGCGTCGGCTGCGGCTCGATACAACGGATCCGAAACTGGCACAGATAGGCCCTTTTTGGCGCGCAGCGCCAGGATCGCGGCTTCCACCTCCGCAGCGGTCTGCGGCATCGTGCGAGGGTTCACGCGGCGTCCGAAGATCAACGTAAACACGAGCTGATGCGCGTCCGTGCTAACGCCTGCGATGCCGACGTGTGTAAATTGCGGATTGAGCATGTTCGCGCGATGCCCGGGGCTGGCCATCAGGCCGTCGAACGAGCTCTCGGCGGTCTCCGCCTCGGCGACGTTCTCGCCGTAGGCCGCGACGATCACGCCCGAGCGGCGCGCGCGGTCTTCGGTGCTGCCCGTGGTGGGCGAGACATGACCGAAGAAATTGTGCTCGGCCATGTCCGTGGAGTGCAAGAGCGCAATCTCGCGCAGCTCGTCATCGGCTTGCAACGCGCTTAGTCCCGCGGCCTTGCGCGTTTGATTGAGCAGCTCGAGCATGCGCACTTCGCCCTCAGCAGGGGAGGTGATGTGCCCACTCGAAGCGGTGAGCACTTCCTCATCGACACCGACATAGAGTGGAACATTGAACACAATTACCGGGCCCGTAGCGCCGTCGCCCATCACCTCGAGCTCGTACCTGCCAGGAGTCGCGAACGTATAAGAGGCGGCGACCTTGCGCGTTGGCATGCGTTTCTCTTCCACTGAGCCATCGACTTTGGTCAGGTATACGTGCGCTGAGGAGTAGCGAGCCGCGACCTCACCGCGCAGCTCGACCGGCTCGTTGAGCGCTGGGTGCCGCGTGATCGGAGCCATCGCGACCTCGACCGCGCCGAACACGACCGCAGCTGAACGCCCGCTGTTCGACACGCTGATCCCGAAGCGATTGACGGGCATGTTCGGAGGAACGCGCGCCAGCGCGTCGCGCCACATTTCGCCGTCAGCCTCCGTCCCAAAGCCGGCCATCGACACGATGACTCCGGCAAAACCAAAACGCCGCGCAGCGGCTTCGCTCGACGTCAAGTCAATGGTGCGGCCGCTGTTCATCTCATGCAGGACCCAGGTCGCCGCGGCCGCAAGCTGGCCGTCTGGGCTCGCCGTAGCTCCACGCTCGGAAAGCTCCGCCGCGATGTTCGCGGCCAGCGAATTGCCGCCGTTGCCACCCACAACTCCGCCCGGCGTGGCGTCTGTCGAATAGACCCCGACGGCATCCGGCACGTCGACGCGCTCAGCTGGAATCCGCGCGACCCGTGCGCCAGAGGCAGCGCAACTCACGCACAGCAACACCCACAGGACCCCAAACCAACCTTGCCGCAACATCGGTGCCAATGCTAGGCGCCGATGTTGACCACGGCAACGCTGTCTCGTCACCGAAGGCAGCTCAGCGACGCGTGCACGCGCTTTGGAAGCGCGCACGCGTCCCACGACTCTTCAGTTCACGTACGGGACGACCTTCCAGTAGAAGCCCTGCTCGACGCCGCTCGCGAAGGTGTTGTACACGGCCCCGGTCATCGATGGAGTACTCTGCCCACGCGTTCGTCAACGTCACCGGGATCTCGGCTGCGCCCTGCGCCGTGACGCTGATCTTCTCGCCGCCGGCGGCGCCCTTGGCCCAGAATGTCACCGCGCTCATGTTGTTCGGCAGGCAGACCTGGGGTGTTGGTAGCCGGGGTCCCACTGGGGATTGATCATTAAAATCGTCTCCTGGGCGGGTCGTGTCCGATCCCCGGAAACGTGATCACCAAAGGCGATTTTTGTATCGAAAACGGAATTCTGACGAATTGCTGCCTGCCGATCGCCGGACTCGAAGTGAGGCGCCAGAGCCCGCAGCGGCACGACGCCCCTCGATCGCCTGTGCATCGGCGCCACCCGTTCCCGGTGAAACTCCCCAACTGGTCAGACCACCGATCGCGAGTTCAGCCTAAAACAAGCTCGATCCTTGCCAAACGCAAACAGGGCACCAGGTACAGATCAAGAGAGCTGACTGTGTATAACTTGTGCAAAGTTGCCCAGGCCTTTCCGGAACTCCACGGTTCCGACACAGGCGCCCGATATCCAGAGGTCCCAGGTTCACTCCACAACGAGTGAGCGAAGGAAAATCATGGAGATCGCAGTCATCTCGGACCTTCACCTGGGAACCGGCGACGCAGCAGACGGCTTCGGCCACGACGACGGGGACTTCCTCAAGTTCCTCACCTTCCTCGAGAAGAACTTCGAGAAGGTCGTGCTGCTGGGGGACGTCTGGGAGACCCTCACTGGCAATCTGCCCGGTGACCCCGCGCAGGAGTTGCGTCGAGCCCGTGAGTCGCACCCTGAAATCGCGGCTCGCTTCGAGCGCCCGAATTATCTGTACGTCCACGGCAATCACGACCTCATCGCAGGCGCAGTTCAAGGCACACCGGACGAGCTCGTGATCCACACCGGTGACACACGCATCCTGTTCACGCACGGTCATCAAAACGACGACTTGGTGCAGAAGCGGCGCTGGCTCTCCGAGCTCGGCATCTGGCTGGGCGGTTGGATTCGCCGGCTCGGCATGAGTGCGCTGTACCGCTTGCTGAACGAGCTCGACGAAAAGCGCGGCGGGCTCTCGCTCGACAGCACGCGCTGCTCCTTCCAAAAGTGGGCCATGAACATCGCCGCCGAACGCGAGTTCGACGTGATGGTCACCGGTCACACTCACTTGGCCGCGAACGCCGCCCACGGTAACCGCTTGTTCCTAAACAGCGGCTCGTGCAGCGAAGGTCAGCTGAGCTTCCTCAGTATGGACACGACCCGCGCCAACTACGCGGTCCACTCCTCGTTCTGAAACTCTGCTCCGCAGTGTCCGCGGCTCGCTGCGCGCCCACGTCAAGAGAGACGGCGAGCTGCGAGCCGTTCACGCTTCAGGCTGCGTCGGGGCTCAGCTGAGCCGCGCTGAGCGAGGGCGTAGCGAGCGCGGGACGCGCCTCGGCGGCGAGCAACAGGTAACCGCACGCAGCCCAAAACAGCTCCTTTCCGCGCTTCAGCGCGGAAAAAGCGGCGCCAAGAGTGAGCGCGTCCGGCACGCCGAGCGCCGCCAGACAGGACACGTAACCCACGTCTTGTACACCGATACCGGCGGGCAAGACGAACAGCACGTTCTTCAAGAACGACAGTAGCACCTCGATGCTCGCAATCGCGAAGAAGTCGAGCTCGACGCCAAGTAGCCTCAAGATCAGGTAGCTCTCGAGGGCCTCACACAGCCAACCGCACAAGAAGAAGACGCCTGGCGCCAAGGTCGTGCGCACGAAGCCGCTCGCGAAGTAAGACTCCGTCAAGCTGTCGGTATTTGCGAAGCTCGCTTGACGCCGATTCAACTCTTGCTGCAATCGGACATGGCGCAGGCCGCGCAGGGCGGCAAGGACGCGCCCTGCAACGCGGCCGCGCGTGAATGCGCCGCACACACCGAAGGCGAGCAGACACAGCGTCGCGCTCACCGCGAAGGCACCCCAAGCCAACCCCGCGTGCCCAGTCAGCGTCTGCGAGAGGCGGCGCAGCGTCGCAAAACCGCAGGCAGAGAGCAGCGCGACGTACACGGCCTGAGACGAGATCAGCAGGTACTTTCGCGCCACAATCGCGGCAACGGCGCGACTCGTCGGCACGTTGGCGTGGCGTCCGAGCAGCAATGGCTTCAACGATTCGGCCCAAATTACGCCCAGTGGCAGAGTCTGGGCGACCGCCTCGGTCATCAGTCGCACGCGCAGCAGGGGCCGCAGCGCGACCGTTTGCCCCAAGCTTCGGAACACGCCGCTCCAGCCGACGCATTCCAGACACAGCGAGAGCAGCTGTGGCAGCGCGATCAGCAGCAAGCCGAGCAAACCGACGCCGGCTACGCTTTGTCTGACTCGACCGAAGTCGACGCCGTGAAAAGTCCAAACCAGAAGCGACAGCGCGGACAACCCACTTGCGACTCGCAACGTAAGTAGTCCGCGGCCTTGTAGAGTGACCACGGAAGCGGATCATGGGCGAGGAATGTCACGAGCCGGTGTCAGTCTTCCAATTTTCTGGCAACGCGTTCAGCGGCTACTGATTCAAAAAGCAACGGCTCACGCCGTTCGGCACGGGGTACAGCTCTGGCAGCTGCTTCGGGCAACGCTCGAAGGCCTTCGAGCAGCGCGGATGAAAGCGGCAGCCGCTCGGCGGGTGAGCGGGCGACGGCACCTCGCCGGCCAGCGCGGGCCGCTTGGCGTGCTCCTTGGAAACACGCGGAATCGAGCTCAAAAGGGCTTGTGTGTAGGGGTGCGCGGGCGACTCGAACAGGCTCTCCGTGTCGCGCAGCTCGACGATTTGCCCCACGTACATGACTGCAACACGGTGAGCGATGTAACGCACCACGCCCAGATCATGGGTGATGAACAGGTAGCTAAGGCCGAGCTTTTGTTGCACGGAGCGCAGCAGATCCAAAATCTGAGCTTGGATCGAGACGTCCAGCGCGGAGGTGACCTCGTCGCAGAGGAGCAGCTTCGGCTCGACGGCGAGCGCCCGAGCAATGCTGATGCGTTGCCGCTGACCGCCAGAGAACTCGTGCGGGTAGCGGGCGCGCAGCTCGGTATCGAGGCCGACCTGAGCCAAGAGCTCGCACACCTTCGCGTCTACGTCGCGACGCGTGGCTTTGGCGTGCAAGAGCAGGGGCTCGGCGAGCGTTTCGGCGATCGTGAAGCGCGGGTTCAGGCTCGCGTACGGGTCTTGAAAGACGAGCTGCATCTCGCGCCGAAACGGGCGCAGCGCACCGCGTGAGAGCCCGGTGATCGCCTGGCCGTTCAGCTCGGCGCCGCCCGATGTGATCGGGTTCAAGCCGACCAGGGCTCTCGCCAGACTCGACTTTCCACAGCCGGACTCACCGACCAACGCCAGCGTCTCGCCGGCACCGAGCTCGAAGTCAACGCCGTCCACGGCGCGCACCAGCGTGCCTTCGGTCGCGAAGTGAACGCGTAGATCGTGCACTTTGAGCAGCGGCGCGGTCATCGGCGGAGCTCTGCGGCTGGCACGATGCAACGACGCAGCCGCTCTGGGCCGCCGCTTTCGAGCGCGGGCTCGCCGTCCTTACAGCCCTCACGCACGCGCGGGCAGCGCGGCGCGAACGCGCACTCTTCGAGCTTCTTGTCTGGAAGCCGCGGGGGCAGGCCGCCAATCGGGTGCAGGGTTCCGCCTCCCGCGACGTCAACCCGCGGCGTGCTCTTGAGCAACGCCTCGGTGTACGGATGCAGCGGAGACTCGAGCAACTGCGCGGTCGGCGCCTGTTCGACGACGCGTCCAGCGTACATCACAATCACGCGATCACACAGCTCGGACACGACGCCGAGATCGTGAGTGATGAATAGAATCGACATCTTTCGGGTTTGGCGGAGGGAGCGCAAAAGGTCCAGGATTTGCGCCTGAATCGTGACGTCGAGCATCGTGGTGGGTTCGTCGGCGATGAGCAGCTCTGGGTCGCACAAGAGCGCCATGGCGATGCACACGCGCTGACGCATGCCGCCGGAGAGTTGGTGCGGGTAAGCGCGCAGGCGCTCTTCTCCAGGAATGCCGACTTGGCTCAAGATCTCCAGCATGCGCGCGCGCGCCGCGGCGCCGCGCAGGCCTCGATGCAGCTCGAGCACTTCTCCCAACTGCTCACCGATCCGCAGGTATGGGTTCAGGCTGGTCTGTGGATCTTGAAAGATCATGCTGATGCGGTTGCCGCGGATCTTCCTTAGCCCGGACTCGGGCATGCCCACGAGCTCGCTCTCTCCGAGCTGGATACTGCCCGTGAGGTGCCCAGCAGGCTTTTCCTGCAAGCCGAGAATCGCCAGACTCGTGACGCTCTTGCCGCAGCCTGACTCGCCGACCAAGCCCACCACTTCACCGGGCTTTACGTCGAAGCTGACGCCTTCCACCGCGCGCACGGTGCGCTCACGCGTGACGAAGCGCACGGACAGATCGCGAACGCGCAGTCGGTCGTCCGTCATGTGCGCGCCTTGGGATCGAGAGCGTCGCGTAGGCCGTCACCGATGAAGTTCAGGCACAGCAGCGTGGCGCCCAAGAACAAGCTCGGCCAAAGCAGCAGCCACCAGTACGAGCGGATCGGATTGACCACCGCAATGCCATCCGATACCAACTGCCCCCAAGACAGCGAGACGCCCAAGCCCAGGAACGATAGAAACGACTCCAGAATGATGACCGACGGCACCATCAACGTGCCGTAGACCACGACCACACCGAGCACGTTCGGCAATACATGCCGAATCAGGATGCGAGCGTCGCTCGCGCCGAGCAATTCAGCGGCCAGCACGAACTCTTGATTGCGCAGCGTGAGCACTTGGCCGCGCACGATGCGCGCCATGGTGAGCCATTGCACCAACCCCAGCGCTAGAAACACCGGCAGCATGTCGCCGCGCGCTGTCTCGGAGAACATGAGCATGATCAGAATGACCAGGAACATGTACGGCAGGCCGTAAAGAAAATCGACCAAGCGCATCATCGCTTCGTCGACTTTGCCGCCGTAAAACCCGGCCAGCGCGCCGTAGCTGACTCCGACTAGAATCGAGACCGCGGTGGCCGCGATGCCGACGAGCAGCGACGCGCGACCTCCAACCAGCACGCGCGCAAAAACATCGCGACCGAGCGTGTCGGTGCCGAACAGGAAGCGCGCCGACGGGGCTTGATGGTGCAATGCAGGCTGCGTCACGTTCGGATCTAGCTTGAGCAAGAGCGGCAAGAAGACGCACGCAAGCGCTATCGCCGTCAGCAAGAGCGCGCCGACGATCGCGACGCGGTTCTGCAACAAGCGCCGCCAAGCCAGCTGAAACGGGCTCTTTTGCATCAGCTGCCTCGCACGCGCGGGTCGAGCCAGGCGTAGGCCAGGTCCACCAGCAAGTTGAACAAGATGATCATGCCGAAATACACAATCGCGGTGCCGAGCACGACCGAGTAGTCACGGTTGATGGCGCCCTTCACGAACCATTGGCCCATGCCGGGGACCGCGAACAAGACCTCCACCACGAACGAGCCGGTCATGATCGCCGCAGCAGCCGGCCCCAAGAAGGAGACCACGGGGACCAGCGTACCGCGCAGCGCGTGTCGCGCAATCACCCAGCTTTCGGGTAAGCCCTTGGCACGCGCGGTGCGGATGAAGTCCTGCTGCATTACTTCGATCATGCCGCTGCGCGCGAGGCGAGCGATGATCGCCGCGTTGGGCAGCGCCAGAGCCAGCGCGGGCATCACCAAGTGGCGCAGGCCGCCCCAGCCCGCCACCGGCAACCAACCGAGCCAGAGCGAGAACACGATCATGAAGCATGCCCCGAGCACGAAACTGGGCAGCGAAATGCCGAATAGCGCCAGCGCCATGCTCAAGTGATCGGCCAGCGAGTTGCGGCGTAGGCCAGCGAAAATCCCGAGCGTGAGGCCGATCACGACCGACAGAATCAGCGCCAACAAGCCGAGCGAGAGGCTAACTGGAAATGCCGGAGCGATTAGCTCTTCGACCGTGCGGCCTTGCACCTTGATCGACGGACCGAGCGTGCCCTCCACGAGCAAGCGCCGCATGTAGATGCCGAAAAATTCGGGGGCGTTCTTGGGCACGCCGTATTGGGCGCGCAACGCGGCCTCCACTTGTGGGCTCGTGGCGCGTTCGTTCGCGAACGGGTTGCCTGGCGCTCGGTACATCAGCAGTGTGGTCGCGAAGATCAGCAGCACCAACGCCGGGACCAAAAACACGACCCGGCGCAGCACCAGAAGCGGCAAAAAGCGAAAGGCCACCGCTCCTGCCACGAGCGAGCAGCCAATCGCCACCGGGACGCCGAAAATGAAGCGCAACACCACGCCGACCACCAGGGCAAACAGCAATGCTCCGAGCACGCGCGTCAGGCGCGGCGGACACCACGCAGTAGCCGCCAAGAGCGCGATGCCGAAGACGAGAGCCAAGGTGGCGATCACCGCGCACCCGCGCTCTGTGAATCGTCGATGTAAATCGAGCGCAGCGGGTGAATGTCCCGCAAATTCGAGCGTTCGCGGCCGTCCGAGCCCACGAGCGTCGTGTAAAAGCCTCGGACCTTGGGTTTGACCATGTCGCCGATGACGTAGAAATACAGCGGCAGAATCGGGAATTCGTCATGCACGAGGACGCGCTCGGCTTCAGCGAGCAGGTCGAGGCGCAGCGCCGCCATGTTTTTCAAGCGCGCCGCGGCGTCTTGGTTGGTTCGAATGTCGTCGGCTAGGCGTTTCAGCTCGTCCGCGCGGTGGGCGTGCTGCAGAATGAACTCCGGCGCAGACACGAACTGTTCGACATTGGCCGCGGCCTCGAGCAAGCGATCGTAAACCAGATTGCCCCAGCCGGTTTGGTTGTTCCCGCCGTTGGTGGTGAACAGATCGAGGAACGTGTTCGGGTCTTCGTAATCGCCCACCCAAGCGGCGCGCGAGAGATCGTAATCGAGCGAACGCGTGCTCTGCAGATACGACTGCCATTCTTGGTTATACGCCGACACGTCCAGGCCGAGGTTGCGTCGCAGCTGGTCTGCGACGACCTCGGCGATCTTCTTGTGAGCTTCGAGCGTGTTGTACAGGATGCCGAACTTCGGGAAGCCGCGGCCTCCCGGGAAGCCGGCCTCGGCCAGCAGCTTGCGAGCTTGCTCGACGTCGTAGCTGATGCCGGTGTCGGGTGGCGTGTAGCCACGAATTCCAGGCGGCACGAACTCGAAAGCGGGCGTTTGGCCCACGCCGAGCACCTCGCGCGTGATCAGCTCGCGATCGACGGCCAGGTTCAAGGCTTTGCGCACGCGCACGTCGTCGAACGGCTTTCGTGTCGAATTGATCCGGTAATAGTAAACGATCAGCGCGGGGCCGATGAAAAAGTCAGACCGCTTGCGCAGATCCGGCGCCAGATCTTGCGGGTAGTTGTTCTGGGGTAGCCAGTCCACCTCACCCGTGAGGTATAGGTTCAACGCGGTGGTCGCGTTCTCGATCGGTAGCACGTCCGCACTCTGAATCTTGACCTCGCTGCGTCCCCAATACGTGTCACTGCGTTCTAGACGAATGCGCGAACCGACGTTCCATTCGGCTAGCCGAAACGCGCCATTCGACACGATATTTCCGGGCAAGAACCAACTTTTCCCGGCGCTCTTTTCGATCGCCCAGCGCGGCACCGGGAACGACGGATAGAACGCGGTCAGCTCCAAGAAATATGGGGTGGGCGCGACCAGCTCGACAACCAAGGTATGGTCGTCCTTCGCGTACACGCCGCCGTCGATGCCGAAGTGCTTTTTCGCCTCGTCGTACAACGCGCGCCGGCGCTTGCCCTCCGCTACTAGCTCCGTGCGCAGCGCCGTCAGCTCTCCGTGAGGCAGATCTCCGGACGGGCGGAGCAAGAACCCGCGGAGGGTGGCGTTCGTTGTGCCCTTCAGAACCGCGTCGAGGTGCTGCTTGCTCGTAAACTGACGCACGGCGGCCGCTGGGATCGCGCCTGGGTAAGCGCCGGCGAGCTCGTTCACGGCCTCGGGGATCGGACCGGCGAGCGCGGTCGCTTGGTCTTGGTGGGTGTTCAGCGCGGCCGCGTAGCGCACCACGTGCATGATGTACGCGTATTCCGCCCCGAACGCCGGGTCTTGCAAGCGTCGCCAGGCGTAAGTGAAGTCTTGCGCAGTGACCGGGTGGCCGTCGCTCCAGCGCGCATTGCTCCGCAAGTGAAACGTGTACGTTCTGCCGTCGGGCGTGATGTCCCAAGACTCGGCCGCGCCGGGCACGGGCTCGAGCGAGCGCGCGTCGAGCCGCGTGAGCCCCTCGAAGATCGCTTCGGCGATGCGCCCTTCGGGCTCTCCGGTCATCACGTCCGGGTCCAACGTCTTGGGCTCGGCGCCATTGACGAAGCGCAGGTCGGCGCGTCTCCCGGTGGACTTCGATAACGTCAAGCCGACGATCGCAAGCGACACGACGAGCACGATGAACGCGCTAATCAGGCTTCGCAGCATCGTACAAGTGGCACCAAACTCGGTGCTCCTCTGTTGAGTGCGCGCCGCCCGCAGCCGCGCGCGACAAGCGTGCTTCGGGCACGACGCTGCTGCACGGTTCGAAGGCGTCGGGACAACGGGTATGGAATCGGCAGCCGGATGGCGGGTCGAGCGGCGAAGGCAACTCGCCCTTGAGAAACACGGGGCGAAGCGGCACATCCGGATCGGGCACCGGGTTCGCGGACAGCAGGGCGCGCGTGTACGGGTGCTGCGGCGACTCGAACAGCTCGTCCGCGTCTGCCACTTCCACGAGGTTGCCGAGGTACATCACCGCGATGCGATCAGCAATGTGCCGCACGACGTTCAGGTTGTGGCTAATGAACAGGTACGTCAGCCCGTATTCGTCCTGCAAATCACTGAGCAGGTTCAGAATTTGCGCTTGAATCGAGATATCCAGCGCGGACACTGCTTCGTCGCACACGACCAGCTCCGGGCCCAAAGCAAGCGCCCGCGCGATGCACACGCGCTGCCGCTGTCCGCCAGAGAACTCATGCGGATAGCGACTGCGATAACTGCCCGGCAAGCCGACGCGCTCGAGCAGCTCGGTCACGCGTTGCTCGAGCGCCGCGCCACGCGCGAGCCGGTGCACGAACAGCGGCTCTCCGATAGCGTCACCGACGGTGCGCCGCGGGTTCAAGGACGAATACGGATCCTGAAAGACGATCTGCATGCGGCGCCGCATCTGCCTGAGGCGCGCGGGCGACAACTGCAGCAGATCCTCACCGGCAAAGCGCACGCTGCCGGCTGTGGGCTCGAGCAAGCGCAGCACCAGGCGACCGACGGTGGTTTTTCCACAACCAGACTCTCCCACCAGACCGAGCGTCTGCCCCTTCTTGATCGAGAAGGATACGTCTTCCACGGCGTGCACGACGCTCGCGACTTTGCCGAAAACGCCGCCGCGCACCGGAAAGTATTTGCGCAGCCCGCTGACTTCGAGGAGCGGCGCGTCGGGCTCAGTGAACGGCAACGCTGAGGCGGCTTCAGGCATCGGCAGGGGAACCCCACGCTAGCACGACGCGGCTGATTACTAGCCTGTTCCGGCTCGCACCGAGGCACGCGACGGGTCGTGCAGCAGACAAGCGGCTTGATGACCCGGAGCGATCTCGAACAGCTCGGGCAGCACGTTCGCACAGGGCTCGAAGGCGAGCTTGCAGCGCGCGCAAAAAGCGCAACCGGGCGGCAACATTCGTGGTGACGGCACACGCCCCGGGATCGCTTCGAGGCGCTTGGCGGGGTTTTGCGGGTCGGGCAGCGCGGCGAGCAGCGCTTGGGTATAGGGGTGCGCGGCGCGCTTGAAGATGTCCCGCACTTGACCTTGCTCGACGATCTTGCCGGCGTACATGACCGCGACGCGCTCGGCGAAGTGAGCCACGACGCCCAAGTCGTGCGTGATGAGCAGCACGGCCATCCCGAACTCCTCCTTGAGCGAGCGCAAGAGGTCCATGATCTGCGCCTGAATGGTTACATCCAGCGCAGTCGTCGGCTCGTCAGCGATCAGCAGCTTGGGCCGACACGCGATGGCCATGGCGATCATCACGCGCTGCTTCATGCCGCCGGAAAGCTCATGCGGGTACTGCAGAATGCGCCGCTCCGGCGACGGGATCCCCACGCGCTTGAGCAGCTCGAGTGCCTGAGCCCGAGCGGCGCGCGAGCCGAGCTTCTGGTGCAAGATCAACACTTCTTCGATCTGCTTAGCCACGGTGAACACAGGGTTCAGAGAGGTCATCGGCTCTTGGAAGATCATGCCCACTTGGGCCCCACGAACCCGGCGCATTTCGGCTTCTGGCAAGGCTTCTAGTTGCTCTCCCTGAAAGCGAATGCTGCCGGCCGAAATACGCCCCGTGATCAGGCGCATGACAGACAACGCCGTCACGGATTTGCCGCAGCCCGACTCTCCGACGAGCGCCACGGTTTCACCAACTCCGATATCGAGATCGACGCCGCGCACAGCCGGCACACCGCCCGCATCCGTGTCGAAGTCGACGTGCAGACCGCGAACCGACAGCAGCTCGCGCCAGCTCGGCGGAACGTCGGTCGGCATCAGCTCGCCCGCTTTCTCAGCTTCGGGTTCATTGCATCACGCAAGCCTTCGCCGACCAAGTTGAAGGCCAGCACGACGACCAAGATGGCGCTGCCCGGGATGACGAACAGCCAAGGGGCGTCGAAGATGTAATTGCGACCGTCGGCCAAGATGTTGCCCCAAGTCGCGTAGGGCGGTCGCACTCCGAAGCCGAGGAACGACAACGCGGATTCGGTGAGGATGGCGTAGGCGACGTCGATCGTCGCGGAGACAAGCACGGGGGCCATCGCGTTCGGTACCATGTGACGGAAAATGATGCGCCACTCCGGCAGACCGAGCGCCTTGGCGGCGGTCACGAAATCCTGCTCGCGCAGCGCCATGAACTCGGCGCGCACGAAGCGCGCCGTACCCATCCAGCTGGTGATGCCGATCACGATCATGATGTTGTAGATGCTCGGCGGAAGCAGCGCCACGACGGTCAGGATCAGGAAAAATGTCGGGAAACACAGCACGACGTCAGTGAAGCGCATCAGCAACGAATCGACGCTGATTGGGCCGAGCTTCCGCTGTCCGTAGTAACCGGCGAGGCCGCCAACCGCGATGCCAATGCCGAGCGAAATGCTGACCGCCACGATGCCAACCGACAGTGACACGAACGAGCCCTGCAGCATGCGCGCGAATACATTGCGCCCGAGCTCGTCTGTGCCAAACGGGTACGTGCCAAGGGGCGGACGCAGTGCGCTGGCGATAGCGCTGGTAGGTGCGCTCAGTGGCGGCAGCAGCTTGTCCGGCAGACGCACGGTCGTCGGGTCGAACACCACCCACCACTCAGTGAGCAGCTTGCCGAGCAGAGCAAGCACGATCAACGCGATCAGCGCGGCCAAGCCAACCATCGCCAAGCGATCTTTGCGAAACGCGCGCCAGACTTGCTGGAGCGGTGTCTCTGCGGGGGCGAGCGCCTCCGCGCTCGCAAGCGTAACACCCGGTATGGTCATTCCAGCCGAATGCGCGGATCGACCAGCGCGTACAGGATGTCCGAGATCAGGATGCCGAACAGCGTGAGCGCGGCGGCCATGAAGTTCAGCGTGAGAATCATCGGGAAATCACGAGCCAAAATCGCCTCGTAGCCAAGCAAGCCGAGCCCCGGCCAAGCAAAAATTTGCTCGAAGATCACAGACCCGCTGATCAAGCCGGGCAACAGGAAGCCGAACATGGTGACGAACGGCAGAAGCGCGTTGCGCAGCGCATGCCCATACACGACCTGTTCTTCGCTCAGACCCTTGGCGCGCGCCGTGCGCACGTAGTCTTGATCGATCACCTCCAGCATTTGCGAGCGCACGTAGCGGGAGAGCACCGCAATACCGGTCAGCGCGGCCATCACCGAGGGGATGGCCAAGTGCCAAATGCGGTCCATGAAGCGAACCAAGACGGGCGCGCGCTCGGTACCAAAAGTGTGCAGACCGATCACCGGCAAGTGAAACGTGCGCACCACGCCGATGATCAGGAGATACGAAAGGAAGAACCCGGGCACCGAGATCAGCGCGTAGGCAATGAACGTGGTCGAGCGATCGTACAACGAGCCGCGGCGCAGGGCGGCGTGAATGCCGGTCGGGAACGAAGCCGTCCAGACGATGAGCGTCGTGCACAAGAAGAGCGGCGCGGAGTTCAGGAAGTGACCCCAGATCTTGGGCAACACGGGCATGTTGTCCCTGAATGACGTCAGGTTGCCCGTCAGCAAATCCCGCATCCAGTGGAAATATTGCAGATAAAACGGGTCATCCAGATGAAACGAGGCACGGATGCGAGCGATGTCCACGGCCTTCATCATCGGGTTCATCGGGTCCACCTCGCTCGGCCGCCCCGGCGCTAGATGAATCACCAGATGCGAGAGGATCGAGATCACGACCAATAGCAGCAGCCGCTGGGCAACGGTGCGCAGCACATAGCGCCACATCAGTGGCCCCCCATGGCGTCCCGGTATTGGCACATGTCGAGCATCATTCTGCTGCGTACTGCGGATTGACGCGCAGCTTTCGCCATTGCGCGATTGATTGATCCACGTTCCCGAAGGGTGGCACCTGGATCTTGGTGATCACGTCTTTGCCGTCAGGGCCCTTGAGCACGCGCACGATACGTTTGTCGAACACGACCGGCTTCAGAGGCTCATATAGGAAAGTGTACGGTTGGTCCGCGGCAATCAGCCGATGCAGCTCGCGGGCCAGCTCGGTCTGCTTATCGGCGTCGTATTCCGTGCGGATGCGCGCAATCAGCTCGTCGGCCTGTGCGCTGTGATAGGCGACGTAGTTGAGCTCGTCCTTGTGTGTCTGGCTCGAGTGCCAGATCTGATACAGGTCGGGGTTCAAATCCCCGCCTGTCCAGCCCAACACACAGGCGTCGAAGCTACCCGCGCCGATGAACTCCTCGACGAATACGGTCCACTCGAAGACCTGGATTTTGCAGTCGATGCCAAGCTTGCGCCACGCCTCCTGCGCAATCGTCATCACTGCTTTTCGCTTCTGATTGCCGTTGTTGGTGACGAGCGTGAACTGAAAGACCTTGCCGTCTTTCTCGAGCAGGCCGTGCGCGTTTTTCTTCCAGCCCGCCTCGGCGAGCAACGCCGCAGCGCCCTCGGGGTCATACAGCAGAGGTTTTTGGGTCTTGTCGTTGAACGGCGTGCTCGAAAAGTAAGGACCGGTCGAACGTTTGCCCTGGCCGTAAAGCACGTACTTGATGATGCTATCGACGTCGATCGCCATACCCAGCGCTCGACGCACGCGCGCGTCCTGGAACAGCGGACGCCGCATGTTGTAGCCGATGTACGCGTATTGACCTTCGGGGCTCGACACGACGTGGTAATTCGGGTCTTTGATGTAGCGCTCGGCTTGATAGGGCTGCGCCTCGTAGCGATCGAGCGCGCCGGACTGAAACTCGAGCTCCATCGTCAAGTAGTCCGGAATGACCCTAAAATACAGGTCGCGATATTCGGCCTTTCTACCCCAATAGTCGTCATTGCGCGTCAGGTGAATGTACTGATCACTCACCCATTCGGCGAAGCGGAATGGGCCGGTACCAATCGGCTTCTTGTTGTAGTTCGAGTCGCGCAGCGTGAACCTTTTCCGCGCTGCCGCGGAGATGCCGCGCGCGGTCATCTCTCGAGCAAGCGCCGCTTCGTCCAACAAGTGTTTGGGCAGGAGCTCCAACTGCCAATCTAGGATCGCAGGCGAGTATAGCCGCTTGTAGGTGATGCGCGCGGTGAGCTCGTTCACGACCTCTACTGACTTGATGGTCACATAAGAAGCGGAACGCGGCGAAGCAACGTTGGGATCGACGAGCGCTTCGTAGGTGAACTTTACGTCATCCGCGGTGAGCGGCGCGCCATCATGCCAGTGCACTCCGGGGCGCAGGAAGAAAGTGATCACCGGGTTGTGCTCACCTACCGCGAGCAACTCTGGAAATTTGTCTCGAATTTGGCCGAGCAGCTCGGGCTTCTTGAGCTGAAAGCGGTCCGCGAACGGATACGCTTCGAAGTAGCTGGCTCCGACGACTGCCTCGAGTCGCTTGAACAGCTGCGTTTCGACCTTGGACAACTTGAACTTCACGCGCTCCGGCACCTGCACGGTCATGTCCACCGCTACTGGCTCCTTGTTGCCCTTCGCGTTCTCGATCAGTACGGTCTCCGAGAGCGTACGCAGCTCGCTCGGGGCGATCTCGAGCCCTTGAATGCTCGCTTCGACGCCGCCAAGCTCCGCCGCTTTCCACGCTCGCTGAATGGCCGCAAGCAAGCTCTGCGAGGTAACCGGGGTGCCGTCGGGAAGCCGTCGTCCGGGCAGCACGGCCAGGTACGCTTCCTCGCTCACGTCCCAACGCTGAGCGAGGCGCCCAATGACCTTGCCGTTCTCGTCGGCGTCAACCAGCGCCTCCGTCACGTTGTCCAACATGATGTCGGCAGCGCCGGCCTCTGTCTGGAGGATCGGCGTTAGATGCTTCACATCGCCGATCTCGGCGCGCAGAAATGTCGAAAGGCGTTCAGGGTCGCGCTCCGCCTGACTCGCGTACGTGGGCACCCAAAAGGCGGACTGCGCGAGCACGCCAAAGAGGACCAGCGGCAGCGCGATCAAGAGCCATTTCGTGCGCATTTCTGCGGGCGGACTATGCGCTCCAGCCATGGACCGGTCAAGGCGACGGGAACGGCGCGCGCGGTGAGGTGCGGTGCTGGATTTCGGGCGCCCACTTCTACAAATACGTTGCGGCTTGCAGCAGGGCGGCGCGGGCGTCGCTGCCGCTAGCGACCTTTTCGTGGGCGACGATCACACGGGTGAGACCGGGTAAGTCGGCGAGGCGCTCGAAGTCTGCGCGCAGGGCGCGCTTGTCTTTGATGAAAGCCATCTTCGCTAGGCGTGAGACGCGCGGGCCCGGCGCGGATCCCAGAAGGGTCGTGAACAGGAAGCCGAGCACGTCGCGTTTGCGGTCCATGTTGAACATGCAGTCGTTCAACACAACGCTGACGCCGTCGCTCGACGTCACGATCAACGCGCCCTCGCTGTCGCCTATGCCGTGGAGCGGCTCGAAGCGCACGACATCGTCGTTCGGGAAATCTTCGTACACGCCGTCCACTTTCAGGACTTGCTCCACGCGTTCACGCGAGCCCTTGGGCGCGAACACGCGCAGCGCCGGATAGCGTTGTTTGTAGGCGGGCGCGTCCAGCCGGTGTCCGCCGTTCGGCACGATCAGGAACGCGGGCGAGCCGAAGCTCTCGAGCTCAGCGCGAGCTGCGTCGTCCAGCGCGATGCCGTTGTGGATCAATAATCGGCCGTCTTTCAAGCGCACGACGACCATCACGCGCTTCAGCGACATGCCCGGCAGCGAGCCCTGAACCCAGAGCAAGTTGTCGGCCAGCTTCAGCAGCGGGTCGTGCGAGAGAACCTTCCATTCGCCAAACGCTTTGGGCATGCGGCAGATTAGAGCGGCCTTTTTTCGCGCGTTCAAGGGCATCGCCGGCACGGAAATAGCGGCCGTTTGTGCTAGCGTGCGCTACGCCTATGACCGAACAGCCTTCTGAGCGCGCGCCGAGCGCGTTTCGTCCTGTCCCGCGCACCGGGGTGATTTATGTCACTTCCGAGGCGACGCGCGCCGGCTTTCGACCGGAAGATCCGGAGTGGTGCAACCTCGGGCAAGGTCAGCCGGAGACGGGGCCGCTACCCGGCGCGCCCGCACGCATTACGCAGCTCGACATCGCGCTGAACGATCAAGAGTACGCGCCGGTGGCCGGCCTCTGGGAGGTGCGCGAAGCCGTCGCCAGCATGTACAACAACCTGTTTCGGCGCGGCATGCCCTCGCAATACAGCGCGGAGAACGTCGCGGTGTGCGGTGGTGGGCGCGTCTCGATCATGCGCGCTTGCGCAGCCATCGGGCAGATCCACCTCGGTCACTTTTTGCCGGACTACACGGCGTACGAGGAGCTGCTCGACGTATTCCGGCGCTTCACGCCGATTCCGATCTTGCTCGATCCCGAGCACGGCTACGACTTTTCGCTCGATGCCCTGCGCCGTGAGATCTCGGGCCGCGGCTTGGGCGCCCTTTTGCTATCGAACCCGTGTAACCCCACCGGCAAGGCCATCACGGGCCCCGAGCTTCAGTCCTGGGTCGCCACCGCGCGCGACCTCGACTGCACGCTGCTGCTGGACGAGTTCTATTCGCACTACCTGTGGAAAGAGGGTCCTTCCCTGTTCAGCGCCGCCGAGTTCGTCGAAGACGTGGAAAAGGATCCGGTCGTTATCTTCGACGGTCTGACCAAGAATTGGCGTTATCCGGGCTGGCGCGTGAGCTGGACAGTCGGGCCAAGCAAAGTCATCGAGTCGCTGGCCAGCGCCGGGTCGTTCCTCGACGGCGGCGGCTCGCGGCCGATGCAGCACGCGGCGCTGGCGGTGCTCACCGCAGAGCACGCGCGCGCCGAGGCGGAAGCCATTCGCACCACATTCCGCCGCAAGCGCAACCGCATGCTCGACGGCCTGCGCGCGCTCGGCGTGCGCTTCGAACGTGAGCCCGAGGGCACGTTCTACTGCTGGGGGAATCTGTCCAACCTGCCGCCCTCGATCAACTCGGGGGACACGCTGTTCCGCGCGGCTCTCAAGCACAAGGTGATCACGGTTCCCGGGCACTTCTTCGACGTGGATCCCGGGCAGCGTCGTGGCAGCCGCGCCTCGCGCTTCCTGCACCACGCACGCTTTTCTTTCGGGCCTAGCGAAGCGACGATCGACGACGCGATCGCCCGGCTCGGCCGAGTGCTGCGCGAAGCGAACGGCTGAGTCAAAGGCGCACAACGCCCTGCTCTCCGAACGCACTCACGCAAACTCGAAATCGCGCGTTCCAATTTAGAAACACTGAGCCGTCTCGCTTGCTTCAAAACGAGACGAGGCGCGAGCGGCCGTTTGCGCAATTTTCGCGGTATTTGCGAGGTTTTCGCGGCGACCGCGCAACGCGGACCGCTGGCACACGCCCTGCAGTAGAGGTGATTGCCTGGCGACGCCCGGGCGCCCCCCCTCCGCTCGAAGATTGCGTCGCCGGCTCCTACTACCCAGCGGCTCGGAGTGCTCCCCCTCGCTCCGAGCCGCTGTTCTTAATTCTCTACCCAGCGGCTCGGAGTGTTCCCCCTCGCTCCGAGCCGCTGCTCTTATTTTGTCAGCCGCTGACGAGCGTGCCGTTCTGGTAGTCCTCGTACGCCTGTTCCAACTCGGCTTGCGTGTTCATCACGAACGGACCGCGCCGAGCCACGGGCTCGCCAAGCTTCTGGCCGGCCACGAGCAGCAGCCGCGCGCCGTTGCTACTGCGCGCCGCCACCACTTGGCCCGGGCTGAACACCGCAATTTGGCCAGAGCTCACCGTGCTTGCCGTCGAGCCGAGCTCCGCTGTGCCCTCCAGCACGTACGCGAACACCGTGTGCTCGCGCGGCAGCTCGTGCTCGAAGCGCCCGCCCGCAGGCAACTTCATATCGAGCAGCGTCGGCTGAACGCTGATGCCGTCCACCGGCCCGCGTTCATCGCCCAATGCGCCGGCCACCAGCCGCACTGGCGCGCCCGCGACACTCAGCTCCGGGATCCGGTCCGGCGCGATGTTCTGATAGCGGGGCTTCATCAGCTTTTGAGCGCGCGGCAGGTTCACCCACAGCTGCAATCCCCAAAACACATTGCCGTCCGGATTGGGCATCTCCGAATGCACGATGCCGTGGCCCGCCGTCATCCACTGCGCGCTGCCCGCGGCGAGCTGGCCACCCTGCCCCAAGCTATCGCGGTGCTGCATGAACCCGTTGATCATGTAAGTCACCGTTTCAAAACCGCGATGGGGGTGCGTCGGAAACCCCTTCACGTAGTCCTCGACGCGATCGCTATGGATCTCATCCAACAGCAAGAACGGGTCCAGCAGCGACAGCTCACGCGAGCCAATGCTCCTTCGTAGCCGAACGCCCGCGCCCTCCAGCGTCGGCGCCGCGTCCATCACGAAGGCGACACTGCGCACGTCCCGGGGCGCGCTCGTCGGCACCGGCGCGGGCCCCGCGCTCTCCGCTGACCGACACGCCCCCAACGCTACTGCCGGTAGCAACAACCCGGACCGGAGGACCTCACGCCGAGAGCTCACGGAACCCATGGCTCAAGCTTAGCAGACGCCTTCCGATTTCAGCACTCCGCTGGGAATTCAGCCTTCCGACGCCAATTCTATGCTTGGCGCGACCCGGCGTAGCAACTCGACACCGTCCTTCGTCACGTGAACTCGCCACGCCGTGCCGCTCATCGTTGGGGTGCGCCTCACGAGCCCCATTCGCTCCAGCGGCGGCATCACCTCCGATAGCGCTTGGCGTTCGAGCTCTAGGTGCAGCGCTACTTGGTTTTGACTAACCGCATCGTGCGTCACTTTTATGAGACAGCGCGTCGCATCGAGAACCAACCATTGTCGAAAGTTGAGCCCAGACCCACTCAGCGCCCGTTCCACCCGTTTGCGCCAACGCGCGCCGGCCAGCCATTGCTCTCTTGCCAAGTGCGCAGCGTTTCTGGTGACCAAGTGCCCTCCACGATCCCCAAATCCATGTCGGAAGACCGACGTGGCTTCGCCAAGTGCCCTCTACGAGCCCCAAATCCATGTCGGAAGACCGGTAGACCGACGTGGTTTCGCCAAGTGGCCTCCCCGAGGCCAAGTCCATGTCGGAAGGCCGACATGGATTCGCGAACCGATCGGGCACCTGGGGAAACCGGTTTCTGCAATTGAGCACGCGACACGAATTCACTCGGTCGAACGTGCCCCAGAGCGAGTGCCCCAGAGCGAGTGCCCCAGAGCGAGTGCCTTCCCGGTTAGTTGCTAGTGCGCGTCAGCGGGCGCTGCGCCGCCGGGTTTTGGACGCTTGAGAAAGAAGACCAAAATCAGGCAGGTGAGGAACAGGACCGTCACGCGAGCGAAGCCTTCGTTGAAGCTCAGGATCAGCGCTTGAACGCGGACTTTGAACTCGAGCACCATTTCGGGGACGAGGTCGGAGGTGAAGGTTTGCTGGCCAACCGAGCCGCGGATCGCCCCGATGCGCTCTTGGACGAGCGGGTTTTCCGGGTAGATGGCTTCACGCAAGTACGAAGCGTGGATCTTGCTGCCACGGTCTACGAGCAGGCCCATCCAAGCCGTGCCGATCGAGCCGCCGAGCTCGCGGGTCAGGTTGAATAGGCCGGTTGCGTTGCCGCGGATCTCGTTGGGTAAATCGGAGAGCGCGAGCATGCTGATGGGGATAAAGATGAAGCCCATCGAAACCGAGCGGACGAACTGCGGCTTGGTGAGATCCCAGAAACCGGCTTGATCGGTGAGGTGCGCGTTCAACCACAGGCTGAGCGAGGTGCCGAGAATACCGAACACCAGCATGCGCCTTGGATCCACGCGCGTGACCATTTTCCCGATCATGGGCATGACCACGATTTGAATCAGGCCGGCCACGAGGAAGATCTTGCCGATGTCGAGCGCCGCGTAGTGCATGACCACGCCGCAATACAGGGCAAACAGGAAATTGCCGGCGAACAGCACCAGACCGAGCAGAAAGTTTATCGCCGTGCCCGCCGAGTAGCTGCTGTTCTTGAAGACTCGTAAGTCCACGACCGGGAACTCGGTCTCCAGCTCGTGCACGAGGAACGTCGTCAAGCAGATGGCCGCCACGGCTATCAGCATCATGATTGGCACCGTGTCCCAACCGTCGCGGTTGCCCTCTTCGAGCACATACTGAAGCGAGGCCATGCCAACGGCCAAGAGCGCGATCCCGAACACGTCGATCGGGTTCTTACCTGGCTTGAAACCGGGCTCTTCGACGACGCGCATGCACATGACGGCGACGATAATGCCGAGCGGCACGTTGACCAGGAACACCCAGTGCCAGTTGAACCACTCGATCAGGTAGCCGCCAATGGTCGGGCCCAAGAGCGGGCCGGTCACCGCGCCCAAGCCGAACAGCGCCGAGGCCATGCCGTGCTCTTTGCGCGGATAGCGAGCAAACAAGATCGCTTGCGCGGTCGGGATGATGGCGCCGCCGCCGAGGCCCTGCAGCGCGCGGAACATCACGAGTGAGGTCAGGTTCCACGAGCACCCGCACAGGGCGCTAGCAACCGTGAACAGCACAATCGAGCCGGCAAAGTAGCGTCTGTAGCCAAACCTGCGCTGAAACCAGCCGGTCATCGGGATGACGACGATGTTCGCCATCATGTAGCCGGTCGATACCCAGCCGATTTGATCGATGGGCGTGGCGAAGCTCGCCCGGATATCGTTCAGCGCGACGTTTACGATCGTGATGTCGATCAGCGCCATCAGCGCCGCCATCATCACCACGAACGTGATCGCGCCTTTGGAGCCCGTGACGGAGCCGTCCACGCTTAGCCTCCGTCGGTGTGGACGACCACGTACGCGCTGAGCCCGGGCCGTAGCACGATGTCCGCGGGCTTGTCGTCGATGCGAATCAAGACCGGCACGCGTTGCACGACCTTGGTGAAGTTACCGGAGGCGTTGTCCGGCGGCAGCAACGCAAAACGCGAGCCAGTGCCACCTGAGAAGCTATCCAGGTGACCCTTCAGTTTGCGCCCCGAGAACGCATCCAACGAGACTTCTGCAGGCTGCCCCACGCGCAAGCTGCCAATCTGATCTTCCTTGTAGTTCGCAATGACCCACGAGTCGTCGAGCTCGGTGAGCGCCAAGAGCGGCCGCGCGGGATCCACCAGCTGACCGGGCTCCACGCTACGCCGCGACACCACGCCGTTGGTCGGAGCGCGCACCTTCATGTACGACAAATTGAGGTCGGCCTGTTCGAGAGCCGCTCGTGCTTGGTCCACGCGCGCCTTCGCGACGTCGACTTGCGCGGCTGCAACTTGCACCTGATCTGGGCCCGTTTGTGCAGCTGCTAGCCGGCCTTGGGCGGTCTCGATGCTGCCGCCCGCGTTCAGCATGCCGACGCTTGCTGCGGACAAGCGCGCCTTGGCTTGGTCGACCGAGGCCAGCGCTTGGTCGTTCTCAGCCTTGCGGCGATCGAGCTCCGCCTGCGCGACCGCACCGTCCGAGTTGAGCTTTTGTGCGCGGCCGAGATCCATGGCCGTCAGCGCCGCGCGCGATTCTGCGGCAACCAAGTCAGCGCGCGCTTGATCGATATTCGCCTTCGAGCTGCCGGACATCGCGAACGCTTGCGTGACGCCGCCCTTGGCCTGGCGTAACCCCGCGTCGACCGAGTGCTCCGCGAGCAGCATTTGTGCATTCGCCGCGGCGAGCGATGCTTCTGCGGATTCGAGATCGGCTTTGGCCGCGTGCTCGCGCGCCGTGGCGTCGCGGTCGTCGAGCTCGATCATAACGTCCCCGGCCTTCACCGCTTGATTGTCTTTGACGAGCACGTGCAGAACTTGCCCGGGGACGCGCGGCGCGACATTGGCGACGTGGCTCTCCACGAACGCATCATCGGTCGTTTCTTTGCCCCGGCCGTGCAGGTAAACTGCACCGCCGATCAGGGCCGCAACACCGATCAAGGCGGGGAGTACGATTTTGGCCTTAGAGCGCTTGGCAGGAGCCGCGGCGGGTTTGAGGGCAGCGGGGTCTTCGGTGGCTTGCAAGGTGGCGGAGGATACGGCGGCGTTGGCCATGAAAAACCTACTTCGAAAATCGGGATGGCAACTCTTTCGAGCCGTTCGACACGCTGAACTAGACCCCCGGAAACGAACAGGTTATCCGTAGAGGCGAACAATGCAGGACCTGAACGAAATCGCGATTTTCGCGCGTGTCGTGCGGGAGCAGAGCTTCACCAAGGCCGCCCGCGCCCTCGGATTACCGAAATCGACGGTCAGCGAGCGCGTTTCGCGGCTCGAAGAGCGCCTCGGAGTCCGACTCCTGGAGCGCACCACACGCCACGTGAGGCCCACCGCGGCCGGAGCCGCCTACTACGAACGCGCCGCCCGCGTAGTGGCTGAGATCGAAGAAGCCAACGCGGCCATTACCGATATCCATCGCTCGCCGAAGGGGCTCTTACGCGTGGGCTCGCCGCTGTTGTTCGGCCACGCGTTCCTCGGCGACTTCGTGGCAGATTTCCTGGTCGCGCACCCAGAGGTCGAGGTCGAGCTGATCGTCGCCGATCGCCGCTTCGATGTCGTCGAGGAAGGCCTCGACCTCGCGATTCATGTGCTCGGTCCGATCGAAGCGTCGCTCGTCGCGCGCAAGATCGGCGTCGCCGAGCGCATGTGCGTCGCGAACCCTAGCTACCTCGAGAAGCACCCGCCACCGACGACCCCGAAGGAGCTACTGAAGCACTCCTGTCTGGTGTCGAGCAATGACCGGCGCGCCAATTGGCTGTTCAGCAAA
>DATCFJ010000802.1:0-17269 GCA_036509605.1 Polyangiaceae bacterium
GCGCGTCGACCGAGCGCAGCGTGAGCCCGTACTTGCCGGGTTCCACCGGCGTGAGCATGTCGGCCCATTCGGTGCGCGAGGTGGTGCGCAGATCGGTAACCTTGCCGTCGCTCAAGCGGCGGATGCGCAGATCGTAACGCTGGGCGCCCGGGACCGCCGCCCAGCGAAAGCCGTGCATCGTGACCGTTTCACTGGGCGAGAACCACATGCGCTGTCCACCCTTCAGCGTCGGCGCGGCGACGCCCGGCTTCGCGGTGGCGTTCGCGTCGTCATGGCTCAGCGTTGCTTGCCAGCCGAGCGGCACGTTCTGCCAGTGATCGTTCAGCAGCGTGCGCACCTCGCCTTCTTGATTGGAGGCAGTCGCGTCGTTGCTGTCCACGCGGAACGCCGCGCGTCCAGCGGTGACGATTGCGCTCAGCTTGCCCATCGTCGAGAGCACGGCGTTGCGGCCTGCCTTCGGGAGCTCGACGTCGACGCGTCCGCTCTGCAGCGCAAAGCTCCAGGTCCAAGTACGCGCTCCCGGGGTCAGCGCCAACAGTTGGGGTAGCGGGAAGATGCGCAGCGAGGCGTTCGGCGAGACGAGCAACTTGGCTCGACTCGGAAGCTCGACCACGGCGCCCGACACGGAGGCGGTGAAGACGCCTCCCATGGTGTTGCCGCCTCCGGAGACCACCGTCGGCTTGCGCGGTGCGGATTCCGCCTGCGCGCTAACCCCCGACACACACACCAGGGCGGCTAGCACACACGATGCGGATTTGGCTCGGAGTCTCGTTGGTCCCATGAGGGTCGACAACGGCAGCGCGCGGCGCGACTTGAGTTTTTTTCGACCAGCGCGCCGAAGTCTGTGCCTCCTTGCGCGGCCGCGTGACTACAGTGGCGTCCATGGCCAGCGCGCGCGGCAAGAAGAAATCCGGGGCTTTATCCAACAGCGAGCCGCTTCGGACCTCGCGTCGTGGCGAGCGTCGCCAACAGATCCTGAGCGTCGCGCGTGAGGCGTTTGCGAAGCGCGGTTATCACCAGACCACGATTGACGACATCGTTGCACAGGCCGGTGTCGCGCGCGGCACGTTCTACTTGTACTTCGAAGACAAGCGCGCCGTGTTCTCTGACCTGGTCGATCGCTTTGCGGGCCAGCTCTCGATGGCAATCGTGCGCATCGTCACCGATGATCCGGGACGCACGGTCGTGGAGCAAGTGCGCGAAAATATTCGCGCGATCATCGGCACCTGTCTGGCCGAGCGCGCCATGACCAAGATTCTGTTCACAGACGCGGTCGGTGTCGACCCCGCGTTCGACCGAAAACTACAAACATTCTACGACACTGTCGTGCAGCTCCTCACTGAAAGCTTGAAGGACGGCCAAGCGTTGGGGATCGTCGCGGACGGCGAACCGCGCGTGCTCGCTTATCTCACGATCGGCGCGCTCAAAGAACTTCTGTACCAAGCGGTGACGCTCGGCTTCGCCGAAGAGAGCGCCGACGTGCTGACGCAGCAGATGTTTACATTCCTGAGTGGCGGCTACCTACGGCTCCGCCTAGACGAAGTCAAAGACACGCGCAAACCTCGTCGGCGGTAAGCGTCGCGGTTCGCGCATCGGCGCGCATCGGCGGGTCAGCGCTGGGCTTGCGGTTCGAGGATCGGCGCGCATCGGCGGGTCAGCGCTGAGCGTCGCGGGTCAGCGCTGAGTGCGAGAACTTGGCTGGCTGGCAGCGGATGGCGTCGCTCCGGCTTGATTGCGCTGCGCGCGCCGCACGACGCGGCGTCATGAGCGAGTAGCCAACGCAACCGCGCCGTAGTCAGCGCGCGGTGGACGACGAGCGCCGTAACGAAGACTGCGCCGACGCCCCAACGGAGCCTGCCGCGAGCGCAGCCGCGCCGCCCGCGAACACGAGCAGCTCGAGCGCGAGTCGCTGCCAGCTGCGCACACGGATCGGCGCTCGCCCGTTGCGACTAGGGTCGCCCAGGACTGCCAGCGTTCCCCAGGCCACGGCGGCCGCAAGGGGCAACCTCGGGCGCTTGGCTCATGGCGAGCTTTGCGCGCTGGACCTGCTCACGCCCTCCCTACCGACGGCACGTTGCGACGAAGCGCGCCCGTTGCGGACATCGGCACTATGCCTGAAATATTGCCGAAACATGGCGGAAGCCTCAAGAATTCGCGACAGAAATGAAGCCGCTGGCCCTGGTGGCGGGCCGAGTCATGCTTAATTTGCTCTGAAGAGTTGCGCTTTCCGGCCGATTTACTTGACCGAAACCGGCCGAGGGCGCATGGACGCGCTCGGCGAAAACACCCCAACTTCGCCTCATAAACCGTCATGCAAAACGATTTGACCGAGGGCTCAGTCAACACCTTGAGCCTCGCGTTCGCCGAAGGGTTGTACGCGGATTTTCTGAAGGACCCGAGTCTCGTTTCCGAAGATTGGCAGGAGTACTTCGCCGCGCTGACTCCTGACGCGGACTTCAGTCGCGAGCCCAAGCTGGGGCCAACGTTTCGGACCGCCACGCTGTTCAATCCTCCGAGCACGAGCAACGGCTACAGCAACGGTTCGAGCAACGGAACCGCGAACGGCAATGGTCATGCGGCGCCCGGTTGGGGCAACGGCGTCTCCGAAGTTGCAGTGCGTCAGGACCGCGTCGACGCGCTGATCCGCGCCTACCGCGTGCGCGGCCACATGATCGCGAAGATCGACCCGCTCGGGCTACCGCGCCCGCTGCAAGCCGAGCTCGACCCCGAGTTCCATGGTTTGACGGGCGACGACCTGAATCGAAAATTCTCGAGCCGCACCATCTTCGGCGCGCAAGCGCTGACCTTGCGGGAGATGCTGACGCGCCTGCGCAACACCTACTGCCGGTCGATCGGCGTGCAGTTCATGCACATCGACGATCTGAAGGTGAAAAATTGGCTGCAAGATCGCATGGAGGGCTCCGAGAACCGCGTTGAATTGCAGCGCTCCGAGCAGCTCCGCATCTTCACCAAGCTGACCGACGCGACCACGTTCGAAGATTTCTTGCGTCGCAAGTTCTCGACCGTGAAGACATTCTCGCTCGCCGGCTCGGAGAGCTTGATTCCGCTCTTGACGCTGGCCATCGACCGCGCCGCGGAGCACGGCGTCGATGAGATCATCCTGGGCATGGCGCACCGCGGTCGCTTGAACGTGCTCGCCAACGTCATGGGTAAGAGCCCGCGCGAGATTTTCCGTGAGGTCGAGGACAGCGACCCTGAGTTGTATTTTGGTAGTGGAGACGTGAAGTACCACTTGGGCCACAGCTCGGATTTCGTGACCGAGAGCGGCAAGAAGGTGCACCTTTCGCTGTGCTTCAACCCGAGCCATTTGGAGTTCGTCGACCCGGTCGTGCTGGGCCGCGCGCGCGCCAAGCAAGACCGCGTGGGTGACACCACGCACGCGCACAAGCTCGGCTTGCTGATCCATGGCGACGCCGCGTTCGCCGGCGAAGGCATCATTCAGGAGACGCTGAATCTCAGCCAGCTCGACGCGTACACCACCGGCGGCACGCTGCACGTCGTGATCAACAATCAGATCGGCTTCACCACGCCGCCCTCGCAAGGTCGCTCCACGACCTACGCCACGGACGTCGCGAAGATGCTGCAGATCCCGATCTTCCACGTGAACGGGGAAGACCCGGAAGCGGTGGCTCAGGTCGTGCGCTTGGCCATGGATTTCCGCGATACGTTCCTGCGTGACGTGGTGATCGACATGTACGGCTACCGCCGTCACGGTCACAACGAGAGCGACGAACCCGCGTTCACGCAGCCTCTCATGTACGCGGCGATTGCCGAACGCAAGAGCGTGCGCGACGGCTATCTCGAGCATTTGCTGAAGCTCGGCGGCATGACGGTGGGCGAAGCGGATCGCATCGCGGTCGAGCGCCGTGAGCACCTCGAAACGGAGCTGGGCGAAGCGCGCCGCAAGGACTACAAGAAGACGCAAGACTGGCTCGGTGGCTACTGGAAGGGCTACATGGGCGGCCCCGAGGCGAACGTCCCGGAGGTCGACTCGGGTATTTCTCTGGCGCGCGCCAAGGATCTGATCTTGCGCCAGAACGAGCTGCCCGCGGACTTTCATCCGCACAAGCAGATCGAGCGCTTGCTTCAGAAGCGCAACGCCATGGGCAACGGCGAGCAGCCGCTCGATTGGGGCACGGCCGAGCTGCTCGCGTTTGCGTCGCTGGTCACCGAGGGCTCGCGCGTACGCTTCACAGGTCAGGACTCGCCGCGCGGCACGTTTACGCAGCGCCACGCAGTTCTGCACGACGTGGAGGACGGGCACACTTACATGCCGCTCTGCCACATGGCGCCTGATCAAGCGCCGATCGAGATCTACAACTCGGCGCTCAGCGAAGCGGGCGTGATGGGCTTCGAATATGGCTACAGCTTGGATTGGCCGGACGGGCTGGTGATCTGGGAAGCGCAGTTCGGCGATTTCGTGAACTGCGCGCAGGTGATCATCGATCAGTTTTTGGTCAGTGCGGAAGACAAGTGGAAGCGGCTCAGCGGTTTGGTGTTGATGCTCCCGCATGGCTACGAAGGGCAGGGGCCCGAGCACTCCAGCGCTCGCCTCGAACGCTTCCTGTCCGCAGCGGCCGAAGACAACATTCAGATCGTGCAGCCGAGCACGCCAGCGCAACACTTCCACGTGCTGCGGCGCCAGGTGCTGCGCCCGTGGCGCAAGCCCCTGATCATGTTCACGCCCAAGAGTTTGCTGCGTCACCCCATGTGCGTCAGCTCGCTCGCGGACTTTTCTTCGGGGCGCTTTCACCGCGTGATTCCGGACATGCGCGCCGCGAAGCCGAGCAAGGTGCTCGTGTGCACCGGCAAGGTCTACTACGACCTCGAGAAGCGCCGCCAAGAGCTCGGTCGTAACGACATCGCGATCGTGCGCGTCGAGCAGTTGTATCCGCTGCCGGATCGGCACATCCGTGCGGCCATCGAGCACTGCGACGACGGCACGCCGATCGTCTGGGTGCAGGACGAGCCGGAGAACATGGGCGCCTGGCGTCACTTCCGAGCCCGTTTCGGCGCGATGTTGTTCGGCCGCTTTCCGTTCAGCGGGGTGTGTCGCACGGAGTCGGCGAGCCCGGCGACAGGTTCCCACAACTGCCACAAGCTCGAGCAGCAAGAGCTACTGGAACGCGCCTTCGGCTGAGAGCCTATCGGCCATTGGGCGGCTCTCGCCGCCAAAGCTCGTGGCGACAGCGAGACGCTCGCGCGCGCGGCAGCGGCACGGATCGCCGCAGTGCCCGAACACGGACCGCATGCGGGCGGGGTCGGCCCACACACGGTGCCTGAGTTGGCGCGCACCGCCGCCACGGTGGAGGCCTTGCTCGCGGTCGACTCCGCGGAGTCGCTCGCGGCGCGCTCCCGAGCTCGTGCCTTCCTGCGGAAACACCAGGTGCGCGGCGACCGCTGCGCGCTCAGCGCCGATCCGGAGCTCGTGCACGGCGCTTTCCCGCAAACGCCCCGTGCACGATTACCTGCAAATCGACGTCACAGGCCACGCGCTTTTGGCACTCAGCCAGAAAGATTGTTGACCGGTGCGGGGCCGCAGATCAGAGTCCGTGGCGCTCCCGGAGCCGCAGGGTCTTGCGTCGTGTTTGGTTCGACAATAGGAAGCGCTAGCAGAGCATGGCTATCGAATTAAAAGTGCCGACCGTCGGTGAATCGATCACCGAGGTTCAAATGGGCGAGTGGCTGAAGGCCGAAGGCGACGCGGTCAGTCGCGACGAGATCATCGCCAGGATCGAGACCGACAAGGTCACGGTCGATTTTACGGCGCCGACGGACGGCGTGCTGACGCAGATCAAAGTGAAGAAGGGCCAGACCGCAACGGTCGGCGACGTGATCGGCTTCATGGAGGAGGGGGCTCTCGTGGCCCCCAAAGCCAAGGCCGTTGAGCCCGCGAAGGCCGAGCTACCGAAGCTCGATCCGCCGAAGGCCGAAGCGCCGGCGCCGGAGCGCCCCAAGAGCGTGCGCCCCACGATTCCGCCGCAGGGTTTTGCGCGCGTCATGCCGTCGGCTCGGCGCGCCCTGAAGGAGCGCGGCCTCTCCCCCGACGATGTCGAAGCAACGGGCCCCGGCGGTCGCGTCCTCAAGGAGGACGTGGACCGCATGAAGGAGAAGCCTGCCGCGCCTCCCGCCGCGCCGGCTTCCGCCGATCGCGCTGAAGAGGTCGTGGCGATGAGCCCGTTCCGCAAGCGCATTGCCGAGCGCCTCGTGCAGTCTCAGCAAACTGCGGCCCTGCTCACGACCTTCAACGAGGTCGACATGGGCCCGGTGATGGAGCTGCGCAAGACGCACCAAGAGGCCTTCCAGGCGAAATACGGCATCAAGCTCGGCTTCATGTCGTTCTTCATCAAAGCTTCGATCGAGGCGCTGAAGCTGATCCCGTCGGTCAACGCCGAGATCCGCGGCAACGACATCGTCTACAAGAATTACTTCGACATCGGCGTGGCCGTCGGCGGCGGCAAAGGTCTTGCGGTCCCGATCATTCGTAACGCAGAAAGGCTGAGCTTCGCGGAAGTCGAGCAAACGATCGCTGATTTCGGCAAGCGCGCGAAGGACAACAAGCTGCAGCTCGCGGAGCTTCAAGGCGGCACGTTCACGGTTTCCAATGGCGGCATCTACGGTTCGATGCTGTCCACGCCGATCGTGAATCCCCCGCAGAGCGGCATCCTCGGCTTGCACGCGATTCAGGACCGGCCGATGGCCGTCAAAGGTCAGGTCGTGATCCGGCCGATGATGTACGTCGCTCTGACCTACGATCACCGCCTTGTCGACGGCCGCGAAGCGGTTACATTCTTGAAGCGCATCAAAGAATGCATGGAAGAACCCGCGCGCATTCTGCTCGAGGTCTAGTGGCAGACGGCTACAGCAAACCCGCCTGCCAAGTTTGGGTTTCGGCGAACGCGCTTCGTGACACCCGAAGGGGTGGGCTTTCGGGAGCACCGCAGCGGAGCGTAGGCTGCTACTCGAGCAGCGGAGCGCAGCGAAAACGAAGCCCAAACCCAAAATCGGCGGGCGTCGCTACAGCCGAGACGAGGCAATAGGCACAACTTGAAAAAGCATGATTTGATCGTGATTGGCGCCGGCCCCGGCGGCTATGTCGCCGCGATCCGCGCAGCTCAGCTAGGGCTGGATGTCGCGTGCATCGAGAGTGAGGACGCGCTCGGCGGCACGTGCGTGCGCGTCGGCTGCATTCCGAGCAAGGCGCTGCTCGAGGCCAGCGAGCGCTATCACGAGGCCGGCCACACCCTGAAGGACTTCGGCATCAACGTCTCCGGCGTCGAGCTGGATTTGCCGAAGATGCTAGACCGCAAGACCAAGGTGGTGGCGGCGCTCACCGGTGGCGTCGCGCACTTGTTCAAGAAGAACAAAGTCACCCGTTACCAGGGCCATGGTCGCATTGTCGGGCCGGGCCGCGTGAACGTCGAAGGCTCGGCGCCCGAAGAGCTACAGGCCAAACACGTCTTGATTGCGACCGGTAGCAGCGTGGCTCCGCTGCGCGGTGTCACGCTCGACGGCGATCGCGTGGGAACGAGCACTGAAGCCTTGTCGTACCCGGAAGTTCCGAAGCACCTGGTGGTGATCGGCGCGGGCTACATTGGGCTCGAGCTCGGCTCGGTCTGGAATCGCCTGGGCGCCAAGGTGACCGTGCTCGAGTATCTCGAACGCATCTTGCCGGGGATGGATTCCGACATCGCCGAAGAAGCCGAGCGCATTTTCACGCGCCAAGGCATCGAGTTCAAGACCGGTTGCAAGGTGACCGCAGCCAAGTGCGAAGGCGACACGGTTCGCGTGAGCATCGAAGGTCAGCCGGACATCGTCTGTGATCGCGTGCTGGTCTCGGTCGGTCGTGTGCCGAACACGACGGGCCTCGGGCTCGCCACTGTGGGTATCGAGCTGGATCCGCGTGGGCGCGTGCCAATCGACGACCACTTCCGCACCTACGTGGAAGGCTTTTACGCGATCGGTGACGTCGTGCGTGGCCCGATGCTCGCGCACAAGGCCGAGGAAGAGGGCATCGCCTGTGTCGAGCATATCGTGACCGGCTACGGCCACGTGAACTACGATGCCATCCCTGGAGTCGTGTACACGCATCCTGAAATCGCGTCCGTAGGCAAGACAGAGGACGAGCTCAAGGCGCAGCACGTGCCGTACCGCAAAGGCGTGTTTCCGTACCTGGCAAACGGGCGCGCGCGCGCGTTGGGCGCGACCGAAGGCCGGGTGAAGATCCTCGCTCACGAGACGACGGATCGCATTCTCGGCGTGCACATCATCGGTGCTCACGCGGGCGACTTGATCGCCGAAGCGGTGGCAGCCATCGAGTTCGGCGCGACCTCCGAAGACATCGCGCGCACTTCCCACGCTCACCCGACGCTCGCCGAGATCGTGAAAGAGGCGGCATTTGCCGTCTCCGGCCGCGCGATTCACGTCTGACGCCGGGCCTGCAGTTTTTTTGATGGTCACGCGGCGCTCGTGCGCCGTCTCAGCCTTCGGCGTCGCGGATCGGAGGCCTTCGTGCGCGGCGCACCGGCCTCCGCGATTGGGGGCACAGCGCCTTTCCTCGCGCGCTCCGGATGCAAAACTTTTACATAGGACGCGCTCTTGGGCGTCGAGGATGCCAGCGAGAACCTCGATCTATGTCGGTAGACCGGAAGACCGACATAGATACCCCCAAGCGTAGGCACGGCGTAGGGGCACCACGCGATCCCCAACGCTCGCGCGCGCCTCAAGCCATGATTTCGGGCAATGCGCCCGCGCTCACGAAGGCAACGAAGCCTTTCTGTCGGGTTCGCGCTCGTGAATAGGAGATGTGCCCAACGCGAGGCTCCCAGTCGCGCGAGCTGCGCGCAGGGCCAAGGCTTAGTCGTCCTCACTGACGACTTTGACTTGCCACTTCCGGCCGCGCCGCCGTAGCTCCTCGGTGTAGATCGACTCGCGGTGGATGCGACGCGAGAGCAACGTTGCGAGCGCAGTCGCCGTCAGCAACGGTAGTGCGATGGCGTAGTCGCCGGAGAGCTCGAACACGAGCACGGTGGCCATGACTGGCGCATGCACCGTGGCTGCGATCATCGCGGCCATGCCGACTAGCGCGTATGCTTCGACCGCCGCGCCGGCGGTATGCGGGCTGACGCGCAGTACCAAATGACCGACCGAGCCGCCCAGAGCTGCACCCAAAAATAAAGAAGGCGTGAACACGCCGCCCGGACTGCCGGACGAGACGGATGCAGTGGTCGCGAAAGCCTTGGCGAACAAAAGCACGACCACGAGGCCGATCGTCAAACGCTGATTCAAGATCAAGTTGATGGCTTCGTAGCCGTTGCCCGTCACCTCCGGGCGAGCGATGGCCATGACGCCGACCAAGCCGCCGCCGAGCGCGGCACGGAGCGGGCGGTTGTCGGTAATTCTGGCAAATACGGCTTCCCCGCTGACGAGTAGCCACATGAACAAAGGCCCCGCCACCCCCGCCAGTAAGCCGAGCGCTGCGTACGCCAAAAGCTCGGCGTTGGAGCTCATGCTGAAGCTGCGCTGGCCGTAGATGGGTCCGCCACCAATCGCGAGCCGGGTGAGGGCCGTGGCGATCGGCGTGGCGATGATCGCCGGGAGCACGATGTCGAGGGCGATCACGCCGGTCACGACTTCGACCACGAACAGTACGGCAGCGATCGGCGTGTTGTACGCGGCAGCGAAGCCCGCGGCGGTGCCAGCGGCGATCAGACCGCGCACTTGGCGTTCACGCAAACCGAACCAGCGCCCGAGCTCATCGCCGAGCCCGCCGCCAAATTGGATCAACGGCCCTTCGCGGCCGACCGAGCCGCCCGAGACGATCGCGAGCCACGAGCCGAGAGCCTTGAGCAGCGTTGGACCGAGCGCGATGCGCCCCTTGCCGACCGCGACGGCTTCCATGACGTCGCTGACGCCGTGTCCGCCTTTGAGCTTGGCGGCCAGCGCGCCCAGCAGGCCTGCGAGGCCACCGCCCAGCGCCGGCAACGGGATGCGCGCATACCAAGGCAGGGCTTGGAACGCCGATAACACGTCGCTGGCGCGGAAGGCGCGCAGGAAGAACCAGCTAATCGCGTACCGAAAGAGCACCGCAAAGGCCGCCGCACCGACTGCAACGGCGCATAGCGCGAGCGCGTAGCTCGCCAAATTGGCCCAGAAAATGCGGCTGCCCGGGGATCGAGAGGGGCGCGCGGAGGGGGGAGGCGAGTGCATCAGGGGTTCGGTCGGGACCGCTGGGTCAGGCGAAAGTTATACCGCTGCGCGACTTGGCGCGCGCTGTCTCTGCTTGAGCTTCGAGCTTGCTCCAAAAGTTGGCCAAACTTGGGGAACTTTGCGAGCTTTATTGGGTAAAGCGGGTACACCCGAGGCCGTTCATGAAAAAAACAACTTCTTCCGCCGGGCTTTTGCTGATCGTGGAGCTAGGCGCGGAATGGCCGAGCGCGGCTCAGGTCGAGCTGTCCGGAGTGGCGCCGGGTGGCGCACGTCGAGTGTGCGCGCAGGAAGAATCCGAGTCGCCGGCCGCGTTTGCAGCGCGGGTCGGCGCGCAGTTGGACGGACTGTTCGCGCGCGGAGCGTCATTGGGCAGCGCTGTGATTGCTTGCAACGAGCGGCTGGACGAAGCCGCCAGCCGCGCCCGCGCTGAGCTGGGGCGCGCTGCAGCTGGCGCCATGGCGCGCGGCACTGGGGGCCACCTGCTGCTCAGCGCCTCGGATCGCAATCAGGGGCGCTCGCGCAGTGCCCTCGGCGTTCTCGCGAGCGAGCTTCGCGCCGAATGGCAGAGTGCCGCCGTCGAGCTAAAGCTTCAGTTCGTCAATGACGGCGCGACGCCGCTGACCAACGCCGAGCCGAACGTCGACGCTAAGGCGCGGCGCGTTCGCGGGTCGGGCAAGGGCGGCGCTCGTCGCGTCGCCTGAGCGCGCCGCACTGGAAATTCGGCAATCCTACGCCGGTTTAGAATTCGCGGGGCCGGCCCCGGGCTTCGTCGTATAATCGAAGGCCTGTGCTCCTTCGGGAGAAAGCCCTCGCGATGTCGCTCGAAGTCGGTCAACTCGTAGACAACAAATACCGAATCATCCGGATGATCGGTGAAGGCGGCATGGGGGCCGTCTTCGAGGGCGAGAACGTCCGGATCAATCGCCGGGTCGCGATCAAGGTGCTGCACGCGGCCTTCGCCGGCAACGTCGAGGTGATGCAACGCTTCGAGCGCGAGGCGCAGGCGGCCGGTCGCATCGGCAACGATCATATTCTGGAAGTGCTCGACTTGGGCACGTTGCCGGACGGGGATCGCTTCATCATCATGGAGTTCCTCGATGGCGAGCCGCTGTCCGGTCGCATCAAGCAGCGTGGGCGCTTGCTGCCTCATGAGCTGGCCCCGCTCATGCGTCAGGTGTTGGTCGGGCTGGGCGCCGCGCACGCCGTCGGCATCGTGCACCGCGATCTCAAGCCCGATAACATTTTCCTTCAGCGCGAGAAGGCCGGCAACAAGGACTACGTCAAGATCATCGATTTCGGGATCTCGAAGTTCCAGCCGCTCAGCGGCGACGGCATGAAGATGACCCGCACCGGCGCGGTGATGGGCACCCCGTATTACATGTCGCCCGAGCAGGCCAGCGGCAGCGGCGAGGCAGACGCGCGCAGTGACGTGTATTCGCTGGGTGTGATCATGTACGAGGCCGTCACCGGGCGCGTGCCGTTCGACGCGGGCACCTTCAATCAGCTGATGTTCAAGATCGTGCTGGCCGAGGTGCCGCCGCCCCAATCGGTCGTTCCTGATTTGGATCCGGCGTTTGCGAGCATCATCTCGAAGACGATGGCGCGCGACGTGGCGCTGCGCTTTCAGTCGACCCAAGACGTGATCCTGGCACTCGACGCGTGGCTGCACGGCGGCAAGGCGGTGACCGTGCCGCCGATGAGCGAGGCCGCGTCAGCGGGGCATTTGCCCGAGGGCGCGCGCGGCGCGACGGCGTCCGCTGGGGCGTCCGTGCCGCAGAAGAGCGCCGCCCCCGTGATCGCGCTCGTGTTGGGCCTCGGGCTTTTGGTCGTAGGCGGCGGCGCCTTTGCGGCGTATTCGCTGCACAAGAAATCACTGGCCGCGGCGAGTTCCGCCACAGCCGCGGAAGCCGCTGCCAGAACCGTCCCCACTGAGGCAAAGACGGCGCAGCCGCCGCCCGTCGCGGTTCAGGCCACAGCGCCAAAGAGCGAGGCCGAGAGCGCCCCCGTGCCCGCTTCCGCCGCTGCGCTCGTAGCCGCTCCCACGGCCGCTGCTGTGGCCGCTGTGCCTGCTCCGGGTCCGCATCACGCCGCGCTGCATGCCACCGCGCAGGGCAAGCCCGCGCCCGCTGCGGCTGCCAGGCCTGAAGCCGCCAAGCCTGAGCTTGCCGAAAAGCCCGCTCCCGCAGCAAAGCCCGCAAACGCGCCCGACTTCGGCTACTGAGCGCATCCGCACAGTTTGCATATTTACGGCTAGGCATATGCAATATGACATATGTGAGGAGTGCGCGCCTCTTCACGCACACGCTGCGATCCGCTGCGCTGAATAACGCAATGACTACGCGGTGACATGCTCGTTGGCGGTTGACGAATTCGATTTTATGAGGCCTCTGTTGGGTAGGTTGGATAGTTATTTCTTCGGCTCCTATTTGGCGCCGAGGCAAAAAGATCCTATCTCCTGACTCCGGGACACTAGTCACAGGCTACAGAGGCGCGCAGCGAGAGCGTTGCGCGGAGGGATAACAATGCAACACGCGGACGAAGCACTGCTTTCGGTCGTCGTTCTCGAGCTGGGCTCCACATGGCCGCCCTGGCTCGTCGAGTATCAGAAGCACGCACCTAACTCGGTCGTCATTGCTCAGTCAGCCGGTGAGTCTGGCGCTGAATTCGCCCGAAGAATCACCCGCAAGATGGACGAGATCGCAGGGAAAGACGCGCTCATCCACGCCGGCCTCGTCGTCTGCAATGGCGCGCTCGATGCGGATTCGGTCGCAGGGCGTCAGCGCATTTGCACTTCGCTGCTGCACGTCATGCTGCAGAAGCAGCACGGGGAGCTCGTGCTCGCCGGAGACGTGACTGCCAATGATCAAGTGCGGCATGCACTGTTCGCGCTTGCTGGCACATTGTGCGACGAGCTGCGTGGCGCCCAAGTGAGTGTGCGCGTGCGCTTCGACAGCGTTCGCCCGGCGCCTAGCACGAGCGGCGTCATGCCGAGTGTTGTTCCGCCGGCCGGCGACGAAGCCGACGAGGAACGCGTGCTGAACGGCTCGCGCTGAACGCTTGACACGCCGCGTCACGAGCCTTACTCGTGGTGCTGCATGGCAAAAAGTAATGGCGATCGGCGTGTTGCGATCGTGGCTGGGCTACGCACGCCGTTCGCCAAACAAGGCTCTGCCTACCGGCAGCTGAGCGCGCTCGATCTCGGAAAGATCGTGGTCGCTGAGCTACTTTCGCGCACGGGGCTCGAACCGGGCGAAGTGCAGCAGGTCGTCTACGGTCAGGTGATCCCGTCGTTGACGGTGCCGAATATCGCGCGGGAAATCGTCCTCGGCACCGGCATGCCTCGGAGTATCGAGGCGTACAGCGTGGCTCGCGCGTGTGCGACCAGCTACCAGTCTGCGGTCAACGTTGCCGAGTCGATTCAAGCGGGCGTCATCGACTGCGGCATTGCGGGCGGCGCAGACAGCGCCAGTGACGTGCCCATGGCCGTCAGCAAGCGGCTGAGCGAGGCGTTGGTCAAGGCCAGCAAAGCGCGCTCGTTCGCCGACAAGCTGCGCGCCTTCTCGAGCCTCGGTGTGTCGGATCTCGTGCCCGTCCCACCGGCGCTGAAGGAGCTGTCCACCGGCCTCACCATGGGCGAGAGCGAGGAGAAGATGGCCAAGGAAAACGCAATCTCGCGTGCAGACCAAGATGCGTTTGCGCACAGGAGCCACACGCTCGCCGCGCAAGCTTGGGCCGACGGCCGTTTGCGTGAGGAAGTAATGCCGGTCTTCGTGCCTCCGAGCTACGAGGCGTTCGACGAAGACAACCTGGTGCGGAAAGATTCCGAGCTCGATGCGTACGCGAAGCTCAAGCCAGTCTTCGATCGCCGCTACGGTACGGTTACGGCTGGCAACAGCTCGCCGCTCACGGACGGCGCGAGCGCTTTGCTGCTGATGAGCGAGAAGAAGGCCAAGTCGCTCGGGTTCGAAGCACTCGGGTTTTTGCGCAGCTACGCCTTCTCCGCTGTCGACCCTGCCGAGCAGCTCTTGATGGGCCCTGCGTATGCCGCGCCGCTGGCGCTCGACCGAGCCGAGCTAAAGCTCAAGAACATGGACCTGATCGACATGCACGAGGCCTTCTCGGCTCAGGTGCTGAGCAACATCCAGGCGCTCGAGAGTGACGTATTCGCGCAGAAAAAGCTCGGCCGCGACAAGCGCGTCGGTAAGATAGATTGGGACAAGCTGAATGTGTCGGGTGGCTCGCTTGCGCTCGGGCACCCTTTCGCCGCGACTGGCGCTCGTCAGATCAGCCAGGTGCTGCACGAGCTGCGGCGCCGCGGCGGGCAGTATGCACTATGTACGGCGTGCGCGGCCGGCGGGCTCGGTGCCGCGATGGTCCTGGAGGCTGCCTGATGGAAGCCTCGAGCAGAAGTAGCTCGCTGTCCGTCGAGCAGCGCGCCGACGGCGTCGCCGTGGTCCGCTTCGACGTCGTAGGTGAGCCGGTCAACACGTTGCAGGAGAGCTTCGCCAGCGAGTTTTCCGCGGTGTTCGCTCGGCTCGCCGAAGAACCGCAGCTGAAGGCGGTGGTCTTCGTCTCCGCCAAGCCGGACAGCTTCATCGCGGGTGCGGACATCAAGATGCTACGCGCCGTTTCACACGCTGAACAGGCCAGTGAGCTGTCCCGCACGGGGCAGCGCGCGATGTCTGCGCTGGTTCGGTTTCGCGTGCCGGTGGTCGCGGCGATCCACGGCGCTTGCCTGGGCGGCGGCCTCGAGCTGGCGCTGGCCTGCACGCTGCGCGTCGCCAGCACCGACGAAAAGACCAAGCTCGGGCTCCCCGAAGTTCAGTTGGGCGTCTTGCCCGCGTTGGGCGGTACGCAGCGTTTGCCGCGCCTGGTTGGCGTGCAAAGTGCGCTCGACCTGCTTTTGACCGGCAAGCAAATCGACGGCAAACGTGCCCTTGGCATGGGCTTGATCGACGAGCTCGTGCCGCCTGCGATCTTGCTCGAGGTGGCGCTGCGGCTGGCGCTCGCTCGCGCGACCAAAAAGCCCGCGGCGAAGCCATTTTTACGGCGTTTGTTCGATAAGTCCGAGTTGACGGAGCTCGCGCTGGCCGAGAACCCGCTTGGTCGCAAGGTCGTTTTCGATCAAGCGAAGAAGCAACTGCTCGAGAAGACACACGGCAACTATCCCGCGCCGGAACGCATTCTGGAGGTCGTGAAGCTCGGCCTGGCGCACGGCCTCGAGCGCGGTCTCGAAGCCGAAGCGATCGCCTTCGGGGAGCTCGTGGTCAGCCCGCAGGCGCGTTCCTTGATGCATGTCTTTTTTGCCAGCACCGAGTCGAAGAAGGACAGCGGGCACGACGCGCTCGGCGTCGAGCCCGAGCGCGTCGGGCGCATCGCCGTCCTGGGTGCGGGGTTGATGGGTGCGGGCATCGCGTACGTGACCGCCGCGCAGGCGAAGCTCGACGTGCGTTTGAAAGATCGCGACGAGGCCGCGCTCAGCAAGGGCCTCAAGTACGTCCGCGAGATCCTCGACGGTCGAGTGAAGTCGCGACGGCTCACGCCGACCGAGCGCGACTTAACGATGGCTCACGTGACAGCCACCACCGACTACGACGGCTTCGATGCCGTCGACGTCATCATCGAGGCCGTGTTCGAAGACCTCGCCTTGAAGCGCTCTGTGCTTTCGGACGTGGAGCACAATGCCAGAAAATCCGCGATTTTCGCGTCGAACACTTCGTCTTTGCCGATCGGCAACATTGCTGAAGGAGCGCGTCGGCCGGAGCAAGTGATCGGCATGCACTACTTCTCGCCGGTGCACAAAATGCCGCTGCTCGAGATCGTCGTGGGCGAGCTCACCGCGCCCTGGGTTACAGCAACCTGCGTAGAGCTCGGAAAGCAGCAAGGCAAAACGGTGATCGTGGTGAAGGACGGAGCGGGCTTCTACACGTCCAGGATCCTCGGCCCGTACTTGAGCGAGGCTTCGTTCCTGATCAGCGAGGGAGTGCCTATCGAGTGCATCGATCAAGCTCTGGTCGAGTGGGGTTTTCCCGTCGGCCCGATCACCTTACTGGACGAAGTGGGGATCGACGTCGGAGCCAAGGTGGGCCATGTCTTGCACGAAGCGTTTGGCGAACGCATGGCTCAGCCGCCGGGCGTGGACGGCTTGTTGAAAGATCAACGGTTGGGGAAGAAGAACCAACGCGGCTTTTACCTCTACGGGGATCAAGACAAGGGGTCCAAGACGGTAGACTCGAGCGTCTATGCGCTGCTCGGCGTGCAGGCTAAGATCGAGCTTTCAGCTGGGGAAATCGCCCAACGCTGCGCCTTGCAGATGGTGAACGAAGCCGCGCACTGTTTCGGGGAAGGGATCTTGCGCAACGCGCGGGACGGCGACGTCGGCGCAATTTTCGGCCTTGGTTTTCCGCCTTTTCGCGGCGGTCCGCTGCACCACGTCGACGCAGTGGGCGCCGCCGAAATCGTTCGTCAATTGGAGAGTTACCGCGCAAAGTTCGGTGCGCGCTTCGCTCCAGCGCCGGTTCTGCTGAAAATGGCTGCAGAAGGCGGCACTTTCTACGGACCGAAGGCTGTGGCGTCCGGGCAACACCGCGGCTGAATTGTCGCGGTCGGCCCGGCGCTTCGGGAAGGGAGATTCCGTTTTCGCGTGCGTATGGTGGGGGTGGAGCGCCGGCACTCCACTTGCATCGCTCGGCTCGCCGCCGCATACGCGGCTATGCTGGGCTGAGGCAACCATCTAGATTGGTGAGGACAGATGAGAAATACTTTTGCTTTCGGAACCTTCGCGGCAGCGATCTTTGCTCTGCCGTTGCTCATCGTGACGCCGGCCCACGCAGGCATCAGCGCGTGCGGCAATGTCGACGTCAGCGCACAGGGCACTTGCACCGCTGAGGTCAGCGATACGTGTACTGTCGACTGTTCATCGCTGAACGTCGACGTCGCGTGCTCTGCGAACCTCGAGGTGAGTTGCGAGGGTTCGTGCCCGAAAGTGCCCGAAGTCAGCTGTACTGGCAGTTGCGAGGGCAGCTGCGATTCCAGCTGC
>DATCFJ010000803.1:0-6225 GCA_036509605.1 Polyangiaceae bacterium
GCACAGGATTGCACGAGGCCGATGCCGATCTTGCGATCGTAGTAGTTGCTGCTCGAGGCCTGCTTCGTCGTGCAAGACGAGCTCGTCAGCCCGAAGGTGAGAGCCAACGTCGAAAGGACGCCGGCTCGAGCAATCCTGAAAAGGCCGTGCTTCGCACCCATGAGACGCTCAACTCTACTCGACCCGCTGGCACAAAGCAGCTTCGCCTGTACGCTCAATGCGCCGAGAAAAGCCGCGTTTCCAGATGTGCGCCACGGTGTGTGTTAGCCGCGTAGGCCGCGCATGCGCGTCGGCGCACGAGCCGACACTGAGCTCAGAGGTGGCGCGAGGCGATGTTCGCCGCATCGCGCACGCCGGAATCCGCGTCGTTCTTCGCAGCCAAGACTACGTCGCGCGCAGCAGGATCGGCGATCTGCCCGAGCGCCCAAACCGCCGCCGCTCGCACGCCCGCGTCCGACTCGCTATCCGGGGAAGTGAGCGCGATCAGCCCCACGACCGCATCCGCACTCTTCAGCGTGCCGAGCGTTTGCGCCGCCCGCCGCCGCACTAGCGGCGAGGAATCGCTGATTAGCGTCGCGACCTGCGCCACGTTGCTGAACACGTTGATGTGTGTGACGCCATTCAACGCCGCAAGTCGTACCTCGTCGTCCTTGTCGGAGAGGGCCGTGGAAAGCTCGGCATTCGGACCCTGATTGTTGAGCCGGATCAGCGCGTTGGCCGCTGCCAACCGAACGACCGGCGAGCTGTCGCTCACCAGCGCAGTGGCCACCGGCTGAATGCCCGCGCGTTCCAAGAACTCGCCCAGCGCGCTCGCCGCGTAGGCGCGCGTGAGCTCCGACTTCGATTGGTCACTGACGGCGCTGATTGTTTGCTCGTATACCTCACCCTTGCCGAACACACCGAAGATGCGGCGCCTCAGCCACCACGCGCTGATTTCCCGCGTTTTCACGTTGCTGTTGTAGAGCATCTGCCCGACGTACGGGATGCAGCTCAGGCATTCCACGCGCTCGCCATGCTCGAGCATCGTCCAGATCGCCGTGGGCGCTGCGCTGTCCGGCGCTGCGACCAACGCCATGATGGCATCCGGCTTGCTCACCGCTTCCAACGAGCCGGTGCTCAAATTGCTGTACACGCTGGAGCGACCGGGGTGGGTTAGATCCGGGCTGTCAGCAGCGCTCGAGACCGAGACCAATGCGGCTGCGGCCAGGGTGATCGAAGCGCTCAGAAACCGACGATAATTGCTGTTCATGGCTTTTCCTTGGCGTCCTTCTCGTGGGCTCACTGCTGGCCACTACCGGCGACCGGGTCGGCGTCGACGAACGGTTTGAAGTCGGGGGAGTTTTGCCGTGCGTAGTACTGACCGCCCATGTCGATGGCGCGAATCAGCTTGACGGTCTCGTCTCGCGTGAGCCCCGCAACCTTGGCGTGATCGGTTCGAGTGGCGCCGTGCACGTCCGTAACACTGAACGGTTGCCCCAGCGGCCAAGCGTAGGTCTTGTTGTCGACGGACGACTGGATGTTGAGCTTCTCGATCAACAAACTGTTGCGCGCGTCGCTCGGGATGGCCCACTTCGGCGGGATCGTGCCGGAGGTGATCTTCGCGCCCTTGGCCATGTCCATGTCCAGGGCAGCCGGGTAGAACAGCGACACGTACGAGGACGGCCAAGTCGCCACCTGTTTATCGTAGTAGACCGTGACCGGCGTATCGGTCAGATCCATGCGTGCGATCTTGTAGGCCGTGTTGGTGCCGAGCACCGCGTTGGCCATCGAGATCGTGTAGAACTCCTGCGCCTTGTCGCCGTTCGTGATGCCGTTGTGGCAGGACACGCACTTGGCGGTGAGCAGCGCCTGAATCTCGTTCGGCTTCGCGGCGTCGATGGCGTTGGCCCACGGGTATTCGGTGCGGCCCTCGATCGGCAGCATGAAGTTTTCCGGGCCACGACCAGCAGCCACGGTGAGCGGTCCGGTGCCGGCGTTCGGCAGATTGGGATTGTTGCGATCCTCGTGGCAACCACCGCAGACGCGGTTTTCGCCCGGCATGCCTTGGATCCAAGTGGTCTGGCTGCGAATCGACATGTCAAACTCGTCGATCGGCTGCAGATGCATCGGGATATAGGGCGGCAGATTCGCCAACCATGAGCCGTCCGCTTCGACCTTGGCTTCGCCCAAGATAGCGGCGCCTTCTGCCATGGTCAGACCGAACATGGTGTGGTTCGGCGAGCCCTCGGTCGAAAAGCCCTCGATGATGCGCACTCGCGTGGTCTTGAGCAGCGCTTGATCCGTGGGCGTGCCGCCCGCGAACTGCGCGCCGTGCACGGAGTCGTTGTGACGCACGGCGAGCGAAGTCTCGTGCACGTTGATCGAGCCGAAGGTCACGGGCACCGATGCGTCGGAAATATCCTGACGAGACGGGATGATCGGCGGCTCGCTGCGCGCCACAACGGCGTGCGCGTACAGCTCCCAGGTGTCAGGGTGATTGACAACCAGCTTGTTGACCCGCGTCGCCTCATCGTACAAATAGATGCCGTAGTCTGGCGGGGTGAGGCTGAGCTCGTTCGACTCGTTCACCGTACCGTCCGCCCAAGACACGAGTACGCGGCCGTCCGGCAACGCCGTCGGCGAGCGATAGCGCCCGACCGGCGACGGCTCGTCGCCGCGCGGCACCGACGGAGTCATCACGGTGTAGGCTTCGTCTTCGCTCTTCTCTTCGTCGAACTGGCCGACGTTGGATGCCGAGCGCGCGTCGAGGCGCACCAAAGCTCCGGCTTGAATCGTGTTCTCGCGATTGGTTACGATGCCGTAAAACACATTGTCCGTGGTGCTTTCGCTGACCTGCACCACGGAGTTACCGGGCTTACCATGCTGGCCGCTGAGCGCGACGATCTGCGTGCAGTCCGGATTCATCGCGAACACCTTCACGTCATTGACGTTCTCCAGGTGCTCCCAACGAGAGAAGCCGACGCGGCCGTCGTGCATCGGAAACAGCGTCACGATGTGCGACAGATTTTGCGAACATAACTTGCGATCCGCGTCACCGCCAGTAAGCGTGATGGTAGCCAGTTGCGTCACCGCGCGGCCGTGGTTGTACTCGTCCGCGCGGGTGCCCATCTCCGTGTACATCTGATTGGTCGTGAACACGATGCGACCGCCCGGCGCGAAGATCGCTTGCTGGTCGTCGTACGGACCGAACGTGAGCTTCGTGACCGCGAACTTACCGTCAGCGCCGCGATCCACCCCTGCCACGTACACGTGGTAGCTGTCGTGTGCGTCGGCCTTCATGGTGAAGACGACCTTGGTGCCGTCGAAGCTCACGTCCACACTGGAGATGTCCGCGCTCGGGTAGTCTTCGATGATGTTTTCGGTCTTGTGTGTGCCCAGACCATAGACCTCGAGCCGCCCACCGGGATCGTAGCGCCCGTAGTCCATTACCTGACCCATGCCGCTCGCAACGTCGATGCTAACGGTGCCGTCGGCGGCGACCGAGGTGTTCTGACGAACCGCATAGACGATCCTGGTGCCATCCTGATCGTTCCCCGAGCACCCCGGGAGAAACGCGAGTGCTCCGAGCAGCGACAACGCGCCGGCGGTGCGAAAGGGGGAAAGGGTTCGGGCCATACGGGATAACTCCTCAGGTTGAACGCGAAAGCGCGCGGCTTGCGCCTCGCTCGGTATTAGAGCAGGAACCGGGCCAGGCATAAATACCAATCATTTCATGTATCTAAGTACTGGTTACGTGGGCCTTCACCCCCGATGCCCGGGTTGACGGCGCGGCCCATGGCCCCCAAACCACAGTCGACCACAGTCGCCCGCCGGGGGTGGGCGGCACTGCCGAAGCCTCGTTGGACGCGAAAAACTGCGGCGCGTGGAAACGAGGCCGAGTGTCAGGTAGAGGAGGCCCTAGCAATCCCATGACTCTGACATTCAACGAACAGGGCTTGATCCCGGCCGTCGCCCAGGACCGCTTCGACGGTCAATTGCGCATGCTTGCGTGGATGAACCAGGAGGCCCTCGAGCAAACTCTGGCCACTGGCAGGGCCACCTTCTTCAGTCGCTCGCGCGGTAAGCTGTGGGTGAAGGGCGAAAGCAGCGGCAATGAGCTGCGCGTGCACTCGGTGACCGCGGATTGTGACGCTGACACCCTGCTCTTGCTGGTCGAACCGGCCGGCCCGTCCTGTCACACAGGCCGCCCGAGCTGTTTTTTTCAGCGAGTTGGGCCAGGAGGAACGCTGACCGAGGAGGCTTTCGAGGTGACTCCGTTCCTCGGCGAGCTCGAGCGGACGATCCGCGAACGCCAAGCGAGCACAGCCGAAAAGAGCTACACGCGCAGCTTGCTCGATGGCGGTGTTGCCAAAATCAATGGCAAAATCACGGAAGAAGCGGGTGAGCTCGTGCAAGCCCTGGCCGGTGAGAGCGACCAGCGCGTACTTAGCGAAGCGGGCGATCTACTTTTTCACATGCTCGTTGGGCTGCGCGCGCGTGGTCTAGACCTCAATCGAGTGGTCCAAGTGCTCGCTAGTCGTTCACATCAGAGCGGGCTCGAGGAGAAGGCCAGCCGCAAAGCATAGCGACATTGTGGTCGTCTACCTACATCTCGCACTCGGTTCGTTTGGGGCCGGGGCCAAAAACTCAGGGGTGGGCGCTGAATTACACGCTGCGTGATCCCCGAAGGGGGACACTTCAGCGGGTGCGGGGGTGACTCGCTGCGAGATCCCCGAAGGGGGGAAGCCCCTGGCGACAGAGGAACTGGCCTCGCTCCGCCCGCTCGGGAGTTTGACCCTCCGGGACGCGCTCGTTATCGTTCGGTTTCTCGTTCCGCGCGCACCTGCAAGCCGCCTGAGCGCCCTCCCAACGAGCGACCGCTGATGCCGATCAAGATTCTGGTGTTCGAGAGTGATGCTGGGTTCGCCGAACAGCTGACGGTTGGTTTTGCCGCGCTCGGCTGCGAGACCGCCGTGGTCGACGATGCCAATCTCGGTCTGCAAGCCGCCTCCCGGGAAAAGCCGGATTTGATTCTGCTTTCGATCGAGCTGCCGCGCATGAACGGCTTCTCGGTGTGCAACAAGCTGAAACGCGACGTTGCGCTCAAGGACGTGCCGCTGATCATCATGAGCTCAGAGTCCACCGAGGAGACCTTCGAACAGCACCGGCGTTTGCGCACACGAGCCGAAGATTATGTCCATAAGCCGATCAGTTTCGACAATCTGCTGAGTCGCATCCAGCCGTTCGTCACTATCGGTGCGCCGCCCGCCGCGGAGCCCGCGGCAGCGACCGAGAATCTCGACGACGAGATCGTGATGGACGACGACATCGAGATCGACGACGCGGAATTGGTCGACGACGCGCCCGAGGTGGAAACCTCGATCGGCGAAAGCACGGTCGACCAGGACGTGAATGATTTCGCGGACCAGGCCTTCGGTGCCTTGGAAGCGCCGCCGGCCAGCGCCGTTCCGGACAGCGAAGTCGTGATGGACGAGCCCGAGATCACGGAACCCGAAGTCACGGAACCGGAAGTCACGGAACCCGAAGTCACAGAACCCGAGATCAGCCAGCCCGAAGTCGCAGAGGCCGAGATCGCGGAGCCGGAGGTCGCAGAACCGGAGATCGCGGGCGACGAGAGTGGGCAACCCGCTGCCTTGCACGAGAGCCAGCTCAGCGAGCCGGAGATCACCGAGGTCGACGTCGAGGCCGACGTTACCGAGCAGCCGCTATCGCTCGCAGACATCGAGCCGCTTTCGGTCCCAGCGCCGACGCCGAACACGTCGCGCCCTCCGATGCCGCCAGCTCGCGTGCCATCGCTGCGCCCCTCGAACGTGCCGCGCGCAGCAGACCTCGGGGACACCAGCAAGTACCGCGAAGAAGCCGAACGGCTGCGCGCGCGGATCAAAGAGTTGGAAGACGAGGCACGCGCCGCGCACGCCCAAAACGCCGAGCTAGAGCACGCGCTGAAGCGCGGCGGCGCGAAAGACAGCGAAGTGCAGCGGCTCGAGCGCGAGCTGACCGAAGTAAAAGCCAAGCAAGCTTCTGGCGGCGGTAAAGGTGCCGGCACAGCGCGCGAGTTCTTGGATCTACGCGAGCAGCTCAATAAGAAGGACAAGGAGATCCTCGAGACGCGCGACCAGCTCTCCCACAAGGAGAAAGAGCTGCTCGGTTTGCGCGACAGCGCGATCGCCTTGGAGCGCGAGAAAGCGGATCTACACGATCGCATCTCGGACCTGGAGAAGCAGG
>DATCFJ010000804.1:0-5083 GCA_036509605.1 Polyangiaceae bacterium
GGGCATCCTAGACGCTGCAGAAGCGCGTCCTATGCAAGACTTTGCAACTGGGGCGCGCGCGGAAAGGCACCGACCCATCATCGCGAAGGCGAGCGCGCCGCGAAGGACACGGGAGCGTAGGCGAGGCATCCACACCGATCCGGTTGCCAGTGCGCTCGGTGCGACCGCGTCGCTAGCCCAGCGAAAACGCCGGCATCCGTAGGGACACCGGCGTTCACCGCTTCGGACCTCGCTGCGCTCAGCCCTTGTGCGATTTGCTGTGCGTCGCGACCTTCGTGTCGGTCTTGGCGCTCGGCGCTTTGGCTGTCTTGCCCTTGGCGGTTTCACCATCGCCAATCAGGAACTCGATGTAGTCGTGGCGCAGGCGGACGCGGTAGGCGGGGACACCGTCGCGGAAGTGGAACGCGACCTCTGCGCCCGCGGTGCGATTCAAGGTGTGGACGCTGGCGATGCGCGGGTCGCGCTTGGCAATGCCTGCACCCTGCTCCATCACCTTGTGGCCGGGCACGAGCACCGTGAAACCAGTCGGCAAGAGCGCGCCTTGCAACTTGCCGCCCGGGCCATCGAGGCGCAGCCGGAAGATGGTCGGCGAGTGCAGCTTGCCGTGACCCCAAGGCGCGGTGTCGGTTTTGGTCGACTTCTCGCCTTTTTCTTTGCTGCCCTTGGCGTCGCTCTTCTCTGCGTCGCCATCTGAGCTCTCGTCCGAGAAGCCTTCGTCAGCCGCAGGAGCCGCCACTGGTGCACCGGAGGAATTGCGCTTGGCGTCCGCCTTTTCCGCGGCCTCCACGGCTTCTGGTGAGCCGGGCGGTGGCGCCAGCGGCGCGGGCTCCATGGTGGCCATCGGCGTCGGGCCGAAGAGCGGCACGTTGGCGCTCGCGACGCCGGAGGTCATGTTGTCCGCGGGCGTCGGCAACGCCGACAGCGGTGCGCCCACTGACGGCGGCGCGACGCTCGAAACGGCCGGCACGTGTGCCGCCTGCGCACCCGGCGGAGCCGAGCTGTGATGCATGGCCATGGCCGTGACCGACGCGAGCAATACTGCGCCGCCCACACCGATCAGCAGCTTCTTCTTCGGCAAGCGCGAGAGCGGGCTGACCGTCTCTTCCTCAGCGACCGACGCTTGCGACTGCTGACGCAGACGCTGCGGCTCCACGCTGCGACCCGCGTTCGGCGCGGGTGACGTCGTGCGGCGCGGCGGCGTAGCCTCGCCCTTTTTCGACATTTCTAGGACCTTGCGGCTGGCGCCCTTGAACAGCCCACCGACGCCTTCAGCGGCGCGCGCCGAGAAGCGAGCCATGGCCGCACCAGCGTGCTTCGCCGCAACACCTGCGTTCGCGGCGGCTTCGCCGATCCGGCCGCGCAGAGCCTCGGCGTCGTCGTCTTCTTCGTCGTTGTCGTGCGCGTCAGCGGCGTCGGTGGTCACGGATGTTGCCGGGATTTTGAAGCCCTTAGCGGCCGTGTCCGCGCCGCCCAGCGCCGTCACGCTCGGCTCTGGTGTCACATCGCCTGCTTCGGAGAAGCGCAATTGCACGACCAGCTGCGGCACGCGCGTCTGCGGGTCGATCGCGACGCTCACCCCGTCGATCTGCGCTTGCCGACGTCCCCCGGCTTCCAGATCTTCGACTTCGAGGCGGCGGCCGACTTTGAGGAACTCGAGGTTCGAACCGACCTGCACATTCGAAGAGCCGCTCTCGCGCACGCGCGCTTTCATCGGCGAGCCGAGGCCGTCGATGTGCAGGCGGACACGCGAGCCGACCTCGGCCTTGGAGTCGTCCGGGACTTCGCCGTGTCCTTCTTGCTCGCCGGCGGCGTCGCACAGCTCGCGCAACGCTCCCACGCTGCTGCTATCGAGCGCCGTAAATTCGATGCCAAATTCGCCGCCACGGCCACCCTCACGCCGCCAAGCGACCCGGCCTTCCACGATGATCTCGCGGCCGCCATCTTCGAAGCGGCACACGAGGGGCGCGCCGTTGTCCGGCAAGTAGGCGGTGCGCAGGTGCATGCCACGCGCGCTCACGTCGACCGCTTCGGCCTCGAATGCCGGAATTCCCGGCTCGTTTCCGCAAACTTCGACCAGAGTCTCGACCCGTACGCGACCAGCGCCCTCGGCGCGTCGTTCTTGATTTTCGGTCATGGCTGCCTCCAGCGGGGACCAGCCAGCCAATGGCGAGGTTCCCGCGTCCCATCCCGAGTAGAGGATGCACGGACAAAGGGCCAAATTTCGAACTGCCCGCTGCAGCTCGGTTCCCCTGCGCGCCCCCTAAGAAGCCTGATTTCTGCGCAGTCGAGTGGACAGGGCGCTCCTGGCTGTCCATCATGCGCCGTTCATGGCCCTGACGGTCGTGGTCCGCTCCGGGGACCTCAAGTCTCAGGCGACCATCACCTTCGATGCGCCGCGGATCGTGATCGGACGAGGTGAGGGTTGCGAAATCCGCTTGCCGGATCCCAGCGTGAGTCATCGCCACGCCTCGATTCGGCAGCGCGGCAGCGACTATGTGGTGATCGATGAGGGCAGCAGCAACGGCACCTTCGTTGGGCCAGTGCGTCTGTCGCCGCAAGCGCCGCGCGTGGTGCGCTCCGGCGACCTGATCCGCGTGGGACGGATTTGGCTCGAGCTGACCACCGCGCAAGTGCTGCCCACGCAGAACGCGAACCTCGTCACCAAGGAGATTGCGCTGGCATTGGTGGCGAGCTCGCTGTCCGCCGAAGGTCAGCTGTCCGCGCCGCGCCTGTTCGTCAGCGCGGGGCCCGACGTCGGCAAAGAGCTCGCACTGCCCGAGTTCGACCGCGCGTACAGCATTGGCCGCGCGCCGAGCGCCGATCTAACACTGGCAGATCCGGACGCATCGCGGCGCCACGTGGAGGTGATCCGTCGCGGCACGCAAATCTACGCGCGCGATCTGGGCTCCAAAAACGGCGCGACGCTGTCCGGCGTGCGGCTCGAGCCGAACCGCGACACGCCCTGGCCGCCGCACGCGCTCTTGGCGCTCGGCTCGAGCGAGTTCAGCTTCGAAGATCCAGTGCTCGCCGCACTCGCGGAGATCGAAGCCAGCAGCGACGAGCAGATGCAAGGTGACGACTCGGTCGATCCACCGAATGTCGTGCCAGGAAAATCTTCGCCTGCGGATCTACTGCAAGCACATACCGGGGATGCCGCTCCCGTCGCGCAGGTCCCCACGCGCGCGCCCGGGCCGGGCAAGAAGACCCAAGGTTTCCGCGCGGTGGACATGATGGTAGCGGTCGTCGCGCTGATCGTGATCGGCCTCAGCATTCTCGGGCTGACCTGGCTGTTCAAGGCGCCGTGACGGGCCCGAGCGCCGCACGTCACAGCTGCGGCTGGCTGTCTTCGTTCTTGGCAACGCTCTTTTGGATCGCGTCCTCGAAGGCTTGCGTCGAGATGACCACGGCTGCGCTCGGCGGCTCGTACTGAGCAACCGAACCTCACTCCTGCTTCGGCCCCTCGTCGTAAGCGCGCGGCCGATACTTCTTCTGCACGCCGCCGTTGGCGACGCCGTTGTAGACGAGGTCACTGCCTAGGAACGCGAGCCAACTGCCGGGGTATTTCTCCGATAGCGCGAGCAGCTCGTCCTTGTGGCGGTCGATGATCTTCTCTTCCCAGGCGCATTGCAGGCCAAGCGCGATCAGATTCAGATCGTTCGGAGCCAGCTCGAAGCCATGAATGTAATGAGGCCAGGCCTCTTCCGCACGCTTGAGGCGGCACAGCGTGTCGCCGTAGTACACGTGGGCCATCGGCCAGTTGGGCGCGAGCCGCATGGCTTCGGCGTTGATCTTGAGCCGATCTTCGAGCTGGCCGCGTGCGCCGAGCATGACCGAATAGTTGAGCTGAGCTTTGGCGCTGCGCGGCGCCGCGTTGTGCGTCGCGCGCCAAAAGATCAGGTCGTCCGTGTAGTCGAAGGCGTGCCAGCGGGCGGCCAACGCCTGAAAGCCGAGGAACACGAAGACCGCGAGCGGCCCCCACTTGTAGCGACCGCGAAGCAGCTGCGTGAACAGCACCGCCAGCATGCACGCCGAGCCAAACGCCGGCAGATACCAAAAGCGCTCCGCGCGGATCGTCGGCAATAGCACTGGGATATTGGAGTGCGGGAAATACGCGACCGGCAACCAGACCAACCCGATCGCAACCAGCGAAAGCGGACCGAGCCGCTCGGCGGCGAGCGAAGCCATGCCGGCGGTCCAGGTCCCTTGCGCGCGCAGCCGCGCCTCGCGGACCAAGCCAAGGGCCCACAGCGCGATGCCCGCTAGCGGCGGAACGACCATCAGTACGCCGCCCAGAACGCTCTCCGGGAAAATCACCCGCGTCGGGCTCGGCTCCTGTGGAAACGAATAGTCCCCGCTGAGCGTCCAAGGAAAAATCAGCTGCCCGATGCCGCGTACATATACACGCAATGCGCCCGCCACACGGTGCGGCAAATCGGCGTCCACCAGCGGATTATTCACCGGATCGTGCGGCAGTTGCGGCTGCTGAAACCAGTGCAGGAAGGCGGACAGCGCGCGCGCCAACGCCCCAGCAGACGCCGGCAGCGCTACGCCCGCATCGACCGGCGAGACCACCGGAAAGAAGTGCCGCCGGAATTTGGTGTACGCGATTAGCGCCAACACCGAAGCCGCGAACGCGCCCAGCGCGCGCAGCGCGCGACGCGGACGCTCCGGATGCAAGATCGGAGCGCTGACCAGCGCAACCCATGGCAAGAGCGGCACCGCAACTAGCGCGCTCTCCTTACTGAACAACCCCAGCAGCACTGCGCCGAAGACACCCAAGATCATCAGCCACAAGCGGCAGCCGAGCAGCGACAGTGCGCCGAGCACGAACAGCCCACCGAACACATCCGCAACGCCGACCACACCGGTGACCGCTTCAGTCAACACGGCCGACGCCAAGAAGCACACCCCAGCAAGCCAAGCAGTATCGCGCCGTCGCGTGATCAACAGCACGAAGCCCGCCACCAACGAGGCGTTGACCGCATGCACCAGCACGTTGACCCAATGATGCAGGAACGGGCGGTGGCTCACGAACCACAGCGCTCGCCAAACCAAGTCCGGTAGCGGCCGGTACGAGCCGATG
>DATCFJ010000805.1:0-9483 GCA_036509605.1 Polyangiaceae bacterium
GACGAACGCCTCGAAGCGCTTCTTGGCGAGCCGGTAGTAAGCCGAATAGTCCGCCGTGCGCAGCGGCACGAGCTTTACGTCGACGCCGCCAGGCGCGATGTAAAACAGCTCCGGCTCTTTGCCTCCCTGCGCTACGTGCAGGAGCTCGCTGTAGGCGCACAGCTGAAGTACGGCGCGTGCCTTGGCTTCATTGGCCAGCTTGGCGTCGGCGACCACATAACTGTGCGCGCCGAAGCGGCTTTCGCCGCGGATTTTGAGTAGAAAGTCCGGCCTACCGAACCAGCGGTCGTGGATCAGCACGCCTTGCGCGATCACGTCCGCGCCGTCCTTCATGGCTTGCTCGGTCGCGCGCGCGGCGTCCGCGCGCGAAGCGTCACCCGGTCCCATCGTGACCTTCAGCACGGCTTGGCGCGTGGCTTGCAAATGTTCGAGCACGCGCGCTTCGTGCTCGAAGCCGCGCTTTTCCAGCATTTTGCGTTCGATCTCGTTTTCGCCGGGGCGATCGAGCTGGCCGAACGCGACTGCTAGATCGAGCGTGGTCTTGTGCTCACATTCGTTGAAGGCACTGAGATCGGTGGCGGAGAGCGAGAGCTCCGAGGTTTCTCGGGAAGCCTTCACGGCGGATCAGCCTGCGGCGACGCGCTCGCCCATCACGCGGCGGAGCAAGCCGAGCACGCGGGCGCGTAGCTCGAGCGCGCGAAACGGCTTGCTCACGAAATCATCCGCGCCGGCCTCGAACGCCTCTACTAGATCTGTGCTCGAGGAATGGCCGGTCAAAAACAGGATGGGCAGGCTCTGGTGATCGCGCTCTTTGCGCAAGCGCTGGCACAGCTCGACGCCATTCATGCCGGGCAGGCCCCAGTCCAGCACCAGTAAGTCGGCGCGGTTCTTGGCCAGCCAATCGAGCGCTTCTTCGGCGCTCTCGACTTGCAGAGTTTTGATGTTCGACTTGTGCAGCATGGTGCACACGATGGAACGCAGCGCGGGGTCGTCGTCGACGACGAGCACGGTGCTGCCCGGCGGCGCCGAGACCACTTCCGCGCCTTCGGAGCAGGGCGGCGGCAACGACGGCGAGCACTCGCCGTTCGCGAAGCGGCACAATTGGTTCCAATCACGCGCCTCGAACGTCAGATGCAGCTCGGTTCCGCGATCCGCGACGCGGCCCGCGACGGACGTCGCGTCGTTGCCGATCGTGAAGGTCGCAACCAGCCATTGGCCGTCGACCAGACCGTCTTCGACCGGCAGCTTCACGTCCGGCTCCTCGCTATCGAGGGCCTGAGACAGTGCTGCAAAGCTTTCGAACTTGTAAACGATTCCCTGCACGCTCAACCAGGCACCCTAGTCCCACATTCCGCACTGCGCCAGTTTGCGCCGAACGATCTGTGGAACTGGTCTCGCTTCTCGGCGCACCTGCAAAAACGCTGCCAAACTCTCTGCACGCGCCACCGCAAAGTCCGTGCCGGTCCGGCGCAGTGCCTATTGTGGGCGTTTCTTCGGGGAATTGCGGCGCGGGGTGTCTACCCGAGAGCGACGTCGATGCGGCGTCGCTCTGTCTCAGTCAAGGCGCCACCGGTCTCGGCCAGCATCGCTTGCAAAAGTAGAGTCAGTTCGTCGGCCATGGTTAATGTTACTCCGTCGTCCAGACGAAGCTCGCGCCGAGACACGCGATGCCGATTGCGATTAGTGCCAGCCAGGCGCTCGCTTGCGGGAGGTCGAGAGCGGGTGTGCCGCCGAGCAGGTTCTTGACGTGGCTGCGCGGCCACAGGGCGGCGAAAGCGGAGGCGCCTGTGCCGAACGCAAAATCCGCGATCAGGGCCCACTTGCGGCCGCCGCCGCGCTTTCCAAGCAGCGAAGCGGCTCCGAAGCAGAGCGCGTAGGCGAAGCCGGAGACGAGCGCGATGCCCACGCTCGAACGCACATCGAAAGCGAGCGAGGCATCGCCCAGGGTGTGCGCGCCGAGCACAGCCACGAGCACCAGAAATGCGCCGCCAAGGGCCGTTGCTAGCGCGCTGGCGAGCAGCAGACCGAGCACGGCGCGGCGGCGATCTGCGCCGTAGCGGGCGACGCTGTCGACGCTGCGCTCGAGGCGCTTCCCGTCGCAGACGCGCTCGCTGACGAAGTAGGCGAGCACGGGCAGCGCGATGCCGAACGCGATGCCGAAGAGTACGTCGTCGGGTGCCGCGGCCGCGTTACTGCGTCGCTCTAGGACGGCCGCGGCAAACACGGCCAACGCGGAAATGGCGAGCACCACTGCGGAGCTTGCGCTGCGCAGCCGAGCGAAGGCGAGCTCGGCGCCGACGCGGACGTCGTTCACTTGGGCCTCGCGTCGGCGAACGCTTGCGCGACACCGGCGCGCGCGGCGGCGAGCGGTTCGAGCGCGGCCGTGTCTTCGCGCAATGCGCTGATGCGGACCGACGCCGCGCGCGCCCGAGCGACGACGCTGCGGGCGATGCGCTCTAGATCTACGCCGTGGATCAGCAGCTCTGAGCTGCCGACTTGGGTGACCGCGTTGACTTCTGGGGCATCAGCGAGGCATGCGGCGAGCTGTTCGCTGTTGGGCGTCCGTACGCGCAAAGTCACCTGATAGTGAGGCGTGCGGTTGGCCGGTGAATCCAGCCAGATCCCGCGTTCGAGCGTGTGGACCTCGCCGCCCAAGCGCAGGGCGTCTTCGGCGCGGCTGGCCGTTGAAAGCACGATCGCACCGCGCGCGGCGCATTGCGCCAGCGTGTCGAGCAAGAAGCGCTCCTGTACGATTCCTACGAGCGCGAGCGGTTCGTGCAAGGTGAGCAGCGTGGGCTTCGGGTGGCTCAGAGCGAGCGCGAGCGCCAACGCGCGCGTTTCACGCTCTGAGAGGTCGCTCAGGCGACGCATCGACAGATGCGCGAGGCCCGCTGCGTCGAGCACGCTCAACGCGGAGCGCGCTTCAGCGCGAGCTTGCAGCGCGAGCTGCAATGCGCCGGCTGCGTGGCGCGCGCTCGGCAACTGTTCTTGCGAGCACAACGAGCCAATCGTGCGCCGCGCGCTGGCGCTCGAAAAGGGCGCTTGCCCAGCGAGTAAGATGTGGCCGGAGTTGGGCCTCACTAGGCCGGCGGAGAGCATCACCACGCTGCTCGTGCCGTCTCGCTCGCTGCCCAGCAAGACATGTCTGCCGGAATCGAGCACGCCGGATACGGAGGCCAGCTCCGCGTGGCTCACGACGTCGAAAATGAGCTCGCTCACGACGCTGCTCCCGCGCTGAGCAGCCGCGAGAGCAGCGCTGCGCATAGCCCCGGCAAGCTCGGAACAGCCGAATATGCCTGGGAAAGCAACAGCGGGACTAGCACTAGCGCGAGCAGCAGCGCCCGCGGGTGGCGCGGGGCGAACGCGGCGGAGAGCTGCGCGAGCACCGCGAGCGCAAGCCCCAGCGCGCTCGCGTAAAGTAGGACCACCGGCGCAACCGCGAGCCCCCAGGCAAGCGTGGCACCGCGAGCCAGACCGACTGCCACGAGCAGCAGCGCGGGCAAGCCAATCAGAAGTGCGATGCGCTGCGCTGTCGTCACGGTGCGAGCGCGGACCAGCGCGCTCTCTGAGAAACCGCGCTGCTGCGCGAGCGCGCTGAGCCCGCCCTGCTCGGCGAGCTCGGCCTGAACCCCCGCCGAACCGAGCGATGCAAGAGCACCCACCACCCAAGACAACGCAACGAGCGCGGCTCTGACGTAACTGTGAATCAACGGCTGGCGAGCGGCGCTTCCGGTGAGCGCGATCGCGAGCGCGTAAGTGGCGAAAACGCCGAACGCGTACATGCGGGCGGCCCGCAGGTCGCGGCTCTTTTGGCGCCTGAGAGCGAACAGCGCGATCAGGGCACGCTCACGGCGCACGCCCAGCCATAGCTCCGAGAGCGCGCTGCGCTTTGCTAGGAGCTCGGGCCGAGCGTTGCTGGTCACCGCATGGAGTCTAGGGCCACTTTCACGCCGGGCGATAGCGCCTGGGCGCGTTCCAGCCAGCGTTTGGCCCCTGGATCCCCGAGCTTTCTTAGGCTCAGGCCGAGCGTGTAGCTGGCCAGCGCGTTGTCGGGCGCCAAGGCGAGCGCCTGTTCGGCCGCGCCTACTGCCTCGCGCGCCCGCCCGCGGGAGAGCTCCGCGGTCGATAGCCAGGCGAGCGCGTCGACGGCGATGTCCGTTCGTCCGCGGGCTAGTGGCAGCAAGTGCGCGATGGCAGCGTCGAATTCTCCGCGTCGGATTTCGAGACGCGCGGTCAACACGATCAGGTCCGGATCTTCGGGGGCCGCTTCGAGCGCGCTGGCGATCACCGCGGCGGCTTCGTCGACGCGCTCCAGGTGAAGCAGCGTCGCGGCCAGGCCTGCCTGTGCCTTCGGGTCGGCCGGCGCGATTTCCACTAAGCGCTTGAACTGAGTCAGCGCGTCTTCGTACAACCCGCCGTCGTACAGCAGGTGCGCGAGGTTCGAGCGCGACGGCGCGAAGCCCGGATCGACGCGCAGCGCTTCGTAGTAGTTACGTGACGCGAGGTCGGGACGGCGTTCGCGTTCGGCGAGCACGCCGAGGGCGTGATGCGGCTGTGCGACGTCCGGGTTCAGACGACGGGCGCGTGTGAACAGCTGGCGTGCGCGTTCGAAGTTGCCGCGCTGCAATTCGACCAGGCCTTGGTTGGTCAGCGCGTCGACGAAGCTCGGGTTGTATTCGAGGGCCAGGCTGAAACGCGCGTCAGCGGTTTCTAGGTCCCCGGCGGCCAGCGCGGCGACCCCGGCCTGATTCAGGTCGAGCGCCTTGGCCGGTAACGGGGCCGAACCAGCGCAGGCAAAACAGAAAATCGGCAGGGTGAGGGCAATTGCCGCGATCCGCTTCATCTGGCCCAGTCGGCCGGAGTCCCGGATCGGTTGCGTACGAACGACATTCGGGTTACCCGAGTGCGCCCATGGCAAGCGATTCTGAGCGCGAAAGCGGCACCGAGGACCAGCAGAAGGCCGCGCGCACGAGCCCCTCGAAGGCCGGCGATCGCCCGAAGAAGAAGAAGCTCAAGCGTGCGAAGCTGCCCATCCCGGCCACGGAAGACGCGCTCGACTCGCCCACCAAGCAGACTGTCGGCATGCTCGGCATCCTGGGCCTGATGACGATCGTCATGTGGGCGTTGGCGCGCGGCGCGTGCAACTACCACCCGCCGAAGGAAACTCGCGTGCCGCGTAAGGTAACGCTCGAGGAGCTGGCGCACGATCCGAAGAACGCCGCGGTCGAGCTGCAGCAGCGGCTCGTGACCCACGACTACGCGGGCGCGCTCGAGCTCGCGACGGGCGACGCGGCGGCCAAGGTTCAACAAGAGAAGGCTGCCTGCGACGCCGCTTGCTTGAGCACGCGCAAGGCGCTCGACCTGACCGTGCTCACGTCGGCGGTGATCCTCGAAGCCAGTCCAATCGGTGCCACGGCGCGCGTGACGAGCGTGGGCCTGCCTGGCGGCCCGAAGACGAACTTGATTCACCTGACGCGCGCCGAGCCGTTCTGGAAGGCAACGGAGCTCAAGAAGGATGACGGCGTGCCGTTCCCGGAGCCCGTGCAGATCCCGCTGCTGCCGACGACGCCCGCGAGCTCAGCTTCGGCGAGCACGTCCGCTCCGCCGCACAGCTCGGCGGCTCCAGGCGGCTCTGGCGCGCCTCACGCTACGCCCGCCCCCGCTACTTCTCACTGATACTGCGACGGGCGGTCAGCGCTCGGCCAACCATGCATCGACGTCGGAGCGTGAGACCACGCCGGCCTCGGAGTGGCGAACCATGCCCTTGTCGTCGATGTAAATGAGCGTGGGCAGCATGCTGATGCCGTACGCTTTGGCGACGCTGCCGTCGTCGATGGCGACGTCGAAGGGCAGCCTCCACTCAGACTTGATGCGGCTGGCCGCGGCAGGGTCGTCGTCCACGCTGACGGCGAGGAAGGTCACGTTTTGATTGTGGTGCGCCTGCCAGGCCTCCGCCAGGCGCGGTGAGCTGCGTTTGCACGCGCTGCACCAGCTGGCAAACACTTCCATGAGCATGGGCTTGCCGTGTTGTGCAGCCAAGCTGACCCGCTCCGTCGAGCCGGCGAGCTGCAAGTCGAACGCAGCCGCTGGGCTGCCTTCCTTGGGCCCCGACGAGTGGCGCACGAATTGGGTTGCCAGGATGTACACGCCGCCACCGAGCGCGCCGTAGCGGAGCAGCTCGAACAACTTCTCACGGATGAAGCGCGGCGTCAGCAGAGCGCGGAGGTTCACGGCGCCAAGAGCCGTCTCCCCGCCAACCACCCCATCACCCCCAACGCGAGCACGATAACCCCGTGCGAAACCCACAAATGCCAGGCTTCGTGGCTCGGACAACCGATGCCTACAGCGAGCGCACCGCCCACTCCGCCGATCAAGCCGGCGAGCGTGCCGGACAGCCGCGGAGTGAGTGGATCCGTGCCGCGCCAGGCGAGCAGTACGCTGCCGCTGACGAGCGCGCCGAAGAACAACGCGACCGAGCCGCAGCCCAGAGCATGCCTGACACGCGCACCGTGCGAGAACTGTTCGAACGGCACGAACGACCACGCCGAGACCGTGAGGTAGCCCAAGAATAACACCGGCACGGCGACCGCGAGCACCAAGCGCACGGTGCGCGTGGACATGCGCCCGCGCGGCGGACCGAAGCCCATGAACAGCACCGCTGTCTGCACGATGGCCCAGCCGAGCGCGCCGAGCAGGCCCATGCGCAAGCCAAGCTCAGAGCGGTTGTGGCGAACTCCGAACCAATAACCAACGGTTGCGACGAAGCTCGATGCGGCGATGCACAGCGTGAGCCGCATGCTCGCAGACATGCGCTGCGCCGGGCACAGGTTCTTGGTGCACGCGCTGCGAATGGCCGCGGACACCTCTTCGCGGCACTGCGGCTTTGCCCAGGGCAAATCCGCCAAATCTGGCAGGGGATCTGGCTTAGGGGTGTTCATGGGGTGCGCGAGTACTGCTCGAGCTCTTTGCGTAGCTGGTTGTAACCGCGGTGAACTCTGAGCTTAACGGCAGTTTCGGTGGAGCCCAAAACTGTAGCTGCTTCCGCGACGCTCAGGCCGGTGATTTTGGTTAGCACGATGGCTTCCCGGTACGTCTCAGGCAGGCGGGCTAGGGCGACCTCGAGGGCGTCCGAGAGCTCCGCAGGCAAGGCTCGCTCCTCGTGCGGTTGCTCGGGCAAAGAACCGTCTGGCGACAAATCTTCAGTGCGGACTTGAGCTGAACGGCGCTCGTCTAGGAATGAGCGCCGGGCGATAGCTAGGACCCAAGGTAGGACAGGCGCCCCCTTCAGGAAGCTGCCGCGAGCTCGGTGGATCTTCGAGAAGGTGATCTGCAGTAGGTCTTCGGCGCGCTCGCGGTTGCGCGTCAAGCGCAGCAAATAACCCATTAGGTTCGGTGACACGCGCCGATACAGGAACTCGAACGCCTCCGCCTCGCCATCCACGTAGCGCTCCATGAGCTGCTCGGATGTACTCTCGGCGAGGCTAGGGAGGCGCTCAAACGTCAAGCGCGCCACTTCTAACGCGGGCCACATGTTGACGCTATAGCTGGTCACGGAGATCCACAGCCCGGTTTACGGATGTCACCGGCCCAAGGTTTCTTCGCCGAGATTTTCGAACTATTACGGCACCGGCGGGTTGCGCTCGGTGGGCGTCGGCCCAAGCTTTGCGGAGTGAGGCCTGGCGCGCGGCGTCAAACGCTCAGATCAGCGACTTCAGATCGAGCATTTCCTCGACGTCCGGCATGAGCACCAGCTCCACGCGTCGGTTCTGCTGGCGCTCGGCGTCGGTGTCGTTCTTGCCGACTGGGTCGGTGTCGCCGTAGCCGGCTGCGTGCAAGCGCTCCGGGCTCAAACCGCCGCCGCCGTCCTTAGCGCCCACGGGGGAGATTAGGTAGACGAGCACCTCGCGGGCGCGCATCGCGGACAGGCCCCAGTTGTCGCCGAACTTGCCGCCCTTGAGCGGCTTGTTGTCGGTGTGGCCAGCGATTTGAAAGTAGCGACCGGCGAGCGCCTTGTCGTTCCGGATCACGTCGGCGACCGCGTCCAGCACCTTTTTGCCCTCGGGGCGCAGCTTGTCGTCGCCGGACGCAAACAGTACGTCACCGGGTAAGCGAATGACCATGCGGTTGCGCCTTATCTCGACCTTCAAGCCGAGCTCGGTGAGCTTCTTCAGCTTGTCGCGCAAAACTTCGAAGCGCTGCTTGATGCGCTCTAGTTGGGCGGCGCGCTCTTGGTATTCCTTGAGAGCCTGGTTCACCTCTTCCAGGTTCTTGGCCAGGGTCTTGTTCTGCGAGCCCGTCTGCTCGAGCTGCTGGCTGAGCGAGGACACGTTCACGCCCATCTTTTCGAGCTGATCTTTGAGCTGGGCGACGAGCTGCTTTTGATCGTCGAGCTCCTTCTTGTCGGCGACGTGAGCGGCTCTCTCTTTGTCGTCCTGTTGCGACAGCTGGTTGTACTTTGCGAGCTGGGCTTGCCAGGCGCTTTCGGAGTAGCCGCAACCGACCACACCGACGACCGAGAACACCACACACAAGACCGCAGACCAGGAACGCATCGCTCGAAAAACCTCCGCTGCCAGGTCCGACGCCCGACTGCAGCCCGACAGTCGGCGAAGGTCGACGCGGTGTCAATCTGGTGTCGCCCTGGGCAGGCGCTTCCGCATGCAAGTCGCGGACGCTGGGCAAAGGGTTCTGAACTGGGCTGTGCCGCGAATTGCTGCTGGCACCCGATCGCGAGCGACCTCGACGAATTGCTGATTCTCGAAGTAGGGCGCGGCCGAGAATGTCAGCAGGTACAAATCTCGGACGCCACGCGCGAACGCAGCGGCTTCGATGGCCAACAAGAGCGCTCCGCCGATCCCTTCGGAGCGGCGCTCCGCGCGCACACAAAGTGAGCGTAGCAAGCCGCATTCGCCATAGTTTTCGAGCCCGACGGCGCCGACTACTTCGCCTTGCCACTTGGCGAGGACGAACGAGCGGAGGTGGTCTTCGAGATCCGCGACTGGCAGATCGCTGGCCTCGAGCAAGTGCGAAATGGTCCCGAGATCGACAGCGCTAGCGGGCTCAAGAACTAAGCGATCGCTGACCACTTTCGATGACACGCCGTGCCTCCCTTGCGAATCTGGCGATGACGAAGATTTTACTCGCCGGAATGCTTCGAGAATACTAGAAACAAGCGCGAGTGAACAAGCTCGAACATCACGCGGACCAGCTTGCGGCGCTCGGTCACCCCGTGCGGCTGGCGATCCTCCGCTTCGTCGTGCAAAGCGGTGAAGCCGGAAGGGCGGCTGGTGAGATCCAGTCCCATGTCGACCTGCCCGCCTCGACACTCAGCCATCACCTGAAACGCTTGCTGGGCGCTGGGCTGTTCGTGAGTCGCCAGGAGGGCACATTCCACTATTATGCCGCCGAGTATCGCGCGCTTCGCGGACTGACCGACTACCTCTGGCAGGACTGCTGCAAGCAGGGCCGGAAGCCCGCTTCCTG
>DATCFJ010000806.1:0-7175 GCA_036509605.1 Polyangiaceae bacterium
GACCTCAACCTCGCACATGCGCTGGGTGTCGTGTTTTACGGGCGCGGGCGCGCTGGGTGCCGTGAGCTTGATATCGACCTTCTGGTCGCGCTGGGCCAGTACTTTCACGGAGCCCTTGAGAGTGCCCTTAGTGGCTTGGAATTCCAGGGTTTCGTTGGGCGTCGCCAGCACCTCGCAAGGCGTGGCATCGCACACTTGAAAGCCATTCTTGAGCAACGTGGCCCCCGTCGGGTCGCTGGAGACGTCGAGGCGGATGGCGCTGGTTGGCGTCACGGTGGCGGCGCTCTCTACGGGTTTTGCTGGTTCGGCGCTGGGCGTAGGTGCGGTCGCGGTCGCTGAGGCTGGCGGCGCGAGGGGTAGCTTGGCCGCAACGGCGCTCGCCTCGGGGGCTGGGCTCGTGGAGGCGTTGCGCTTGGCCATGAACCAGGCGCCGCCGCCTCCGAGCGCGAGCACCGCGATGCTGGCGATCGCGATGGCGCCGCCGTTGCTGCGAGGAGCGGGTGGACGGGTGTTGGCCTCGGCGCCAATCAAGGTCTCGGCACGCGCCGCCTCGGTATTCTGTCCGGTCAGCTTGGGCGGGTGAAGAGCCGGGGCGGGCGTCGATCCGCCCGGCGGAGGCGGAGGGGGGGTCGACGGCGCGAATTGCTGATGCGTCGGATTGCTCGGTGCGTGCGGCAAGTACGATAACGAATGCTCGGCCATCGACGACTGCATCGCGCGATAGCCGAGCGCCGCGGCGTCGGGGGTGCTGCTGATCGCCTGCGCGAATTCGAGCATCGACTGATAACGAACGGCCGGGTCCTTCACCAGCGCGCGCATGATCACGGCTTGCATCTCGGGGGAGATGGCCAGCTCTGGGAACACGGCGTTCATGGGCGGCGGAGCTTCGTTCAGGTGCTTCGTCAGCACGCCGAGGAACGTCTCACCCGTGAAGGGCACGGCGCCGGTGAACATCTCGTACATGATGATGCCCACGGCGTAGATGTCCGCGCGCAGATCAGCGTGCTTACCGCTAGCTTGCTCAGGCGCCATGTACTCGGGCGTCCCGAAAATCATGCCGGTTCGAGTCAACCGGCGCTTCGTTTCGACGACCGCGTCATCTTTGGAACGCAGCTGGGCGATGCCGAAATCGACGATCTTGACGATTTCTTCGCCGTCCGCAGTGCGCTGCAAGAAGACGTTTTCGGGCTTCATGTCGCGGTGCACGACGCCGTTGATGTGCGCTGCCGCTAGAGCGCGGCAGATTTGCATCGCGACGCGGATGCCCGTCGCGGCGTCGAGCACGCGGCGTCGCGTAATCTCGTCCGCGAGGTCGTTGCCCTCGAGGAACTCCATCGCCAGAAAGAAGCAGCCATTGTCCAGCTGACCAAAGTCGAACACGTCGAGCACGTTTGGGTGCTTGATCCGCGAGGCGCTGATCGCCTCTTGTTGGAAGCGCGTGACGATCTCACCTTTGGTCGCGTACTCGGCGCGCAACACCTTCAGCGCGACACGCTTTTCGATCGCGACGTGCTCCGCCAGATAGACTTGCCCCATGCCGCCTTCGCCGAGCAGCTTCATGACTCGGTAACGCCCTGCTGCCAGGGTGCCGATCATCGGATCATTGGGGTCGGTCATGAAGCGCTAGCAAGCCAGGCGAGCCTCCAAGACTGGCCCACTTAGCTCGAAACCATACCTTTCCTTCCCGACAGCGGCCACAGCGCTGTCGATCGAGTGGCAACAAAACGCGCCCTTTGATAGGGTCCGCAGCCCAATGATTGTCGTAATGGAGCCCGACGCATCGGACGCGGCGATCGAGAGCGTTATTTCTTTCTTGGTTGCTGCCGGCTTCGACGTTCACCGTTCGAGCGGCCAGTTCCGGTCGATTCTGGGCGTTGTCGGTGAAGTGAGCGCAAACGACGTTTCAGTCGTGAGCGAATTCGACGGCGTTGCCCAAGTTACTCGGGTGAGCGAGCCGTTTCGGCTGGCGTCGCGTCGCTTCAAAAAGCGTTCGACTGTGGTGGAAGGACCCTGGGGCAGCATCGGCGGCGATCGCCCGTGGATTGCCATCGAGCCGGTTGGACCGCTGGGTTCCGCGCGCAAGCGCGCGCTAGGCGAGGATGAATCTCCGCCATCCGCCGAGCTCCCGTACGCCGTAGCGGCGGGTCGGCCGTTCGATGCTGCGGTGACCCGCTCTCACCTGGCGTTCGAGAACGTCGGCTCTTTGGTTTGCCTGTCGATGCATCCCCAACCGCTTGCACAAGCGTTCCCGGTTCGTTTCGTCGAGCGCGCCCCGAGCTGGGGAGCCAATTCCTGGATTGGGGCAGCCGAGCGAGAGCTCGAGCGAGGCTCGGATCAAGTCGTGCTTTTGGAAGCCGGCGGTGAGTACCCAAACGGCGCGCGCACCTTGGAGATCGCGGCGATCGCCCGAGCCAAGATCCGCACCCACCTGCCGCTTGTGGTGGACGTAGCGAGCATCGCGCAGCGAGCCAAGTATTCGAAGGCAGTCGCGTGTGCCGCGATTGGTGCCGGCGCTGACGGCGTGATCCTGCGCACTTGGGTAGGCCGCGAAGGTGAAGTGCCGCGTGTGCCAGCGACGCTCAGTTGGCAAGCGGCCGTGGAGCTCGCTGAGCGCTTGCGTGAGATTGGCGCCGTTGTGCGCAAATGAAGCAGATCGCTATCTTCGGGTTCGGTTTGGTGGGCGGGTCGATCGCCGCCGCAGTGCGCGAAGCAGCTCCCGAGATAGAGCTCGTGGCCGTCGATTTGACGGACATTGTAGCGTCATCGCCGGTGCGCGCGCTGGCTCATCGCTGCGTCGACAGTACTGACCGCGAGGCTGTTCGCGCCGTAACGGTGACGGCAGACGTGTGCGTGCTGGCCGCTCCGGTCGGTGTGATCACCGCAGAGCTACCTGGCTTACTGGAGCTCGCTCAAGTCGTAACCGATTGCGGATCCACCAAGCGCTCGATCTGTGCGGCCGTGTCGGGCGCCGCTCGGATCGGTCGATTCGTCCCCGGTCATCCGATGGCAGGCGGTCCGGAAGGCGGCGCAGCGCTCGCCCGCGCCGACCTGTTCCGTGGTCAGACGTGGCTCCTCTGCCCGGAAAATAGTGACGCAGACGCGGTCATTCGGGTCGAATCGCTGGTTCAAATGCTTGGCGCGAAAGTCGTCCACATGAGTCTGGCCGCCCACGATCGAGCTGTCGCCTATACCAGCCACGCACCGCAGCTCTTCGCGAGCGCACTAGCTGTGCTCGCGGAAGAGGCGGGTGCCGTGTGCGCGGCGGGTCCCGCGTACCGGGCAACCACACGCAGCGCTGGCGGCGCCGAACGAATGTGGCGCGACATCTTCGCCGCCAACGCCGATGAAATCAGCTCCGTGCTACGGCAGCTCAGCGCAGAGCTGCAGACGGTCGCGGCAGGCCTCGAAGCCAAGCCGACCGATCCGAGCGCAGCATTAGCGCTGCTTGCCAGGGCTCGCGCCACGCGCAAATAGCCAACGCCGGCCGCAGGGTTGGTTGGTGGCCAGGTTTTTGCTAACACATAACGCCATGGGTTCCGTGATACGGCATTGGCGTTGGCTAGCTTGCTCGGCTCTTGCCGTTGGCTGCCTGCTCAATCCGCAACCGGATCTGCCCCAAGTCGGTGGAAACGGCGACAACGGCGCTGGCTCAAGCTCAATTTCGACTGGCGCCGGCGGTGCGAGCACGTCGAGCAACGGCGCCGGTCCCGGCGCATCTGCCGGCGGCCCAGCGACTGTCCCCGGCGGGTTCGGCGGTGCCCCGCTCGGGGTTGAGGAGGAAGGCGGAATGGGCGGTGCGCTCGAGCTGCCAGCAGCCGGTGCAACGGGCGAGAGCGGGGCCGCTGGCGCTCCAACTCTGCCCGCTCTCGGCACCGCCGTTCCCTGAGCCGAGCTGACACGCTTGGCGCGGTTTGCGCCAAATTGTGCCAGTTCTCATCGGGAATCCATGTCCGCCCTCGCCTCCACATCCAGCCTGGTCCATGCTAGAATAGGACTGACACAATGCGAATTCGCTGGCACAGCTTGTGGCTGCTCGGACTAGCCGTGGGCGCTTGTTCGCTCAACCCACAACCTGACCTGCCTGGTGATACCTCGGGCTCGCCTTCAGCCGCAGGCGGTAGCAACGGCTCAGGGGGAACGGCCTCGAGCGCTGCCGGTGCTACCGGGGTCGCCGGCACCGGGGTCATGGAGCCGAACGGCGGCGGGTTCGACGCGGGCGCGACGGGTGGTGGTTCTATAGGTGAAGCCGGCGCAGGCGGTGAGGGCCCAGGAGGCCAGGAAGCCGGCGCGAGCGGAGAGGGCGGAGCGCTTCAGCTCGCGCCGGGCCCAGCGAGGTAATGGTCGAGCACGTTCGAGATCAGATCGGCCAAAATGCCGTCTGCCACGCGTAACCTGCGGCTCAACTCGCGCGCCAAGTTCAGCACGATCAGCGAATAAGAACGCAGATCGTAGCGGTACAACGCATCGAGGTCGGCTGCGCTCACGCGCAGCAATCGCGACGGCGCGAGCGCACGAACGGTGGCTGAGCGCGGCTGGATGTCCACGATGCTCATCTCCCCGAACCAATCACCAGGGCCAAGCAAAGCAACGCGCGCTTCGGTGCCGCGCTTGCTCTTCTTCAACACCTCCATCTCGCCGCCGACGACGACGAACATCGCGTTCGCGTCGTCCCCTTCGCGAAATACGACCTCACCAGATTCTGGCTTCTGCACGCTCAAAGTACCCGCGAGGTGAGTCAGCACCTCGTCGCTCAGCGCGCCGAATAGGCCGATCGAACGCAATTCTGCGGGGCTGATGGTGTCCGAGGGAGTGTTGCTCATTTCGGCTCCGGCAGCTTCTACGCCGACTGCCTGCGCGTCAAACAGGAGGGCTCGAAAGCCCGGAAACCCTTCGGCTCCGCGTCGGTCGGTTACAGGTTCTTGTTGAAAACGACACGCGGTCGCGCCGGCCCCGCGTAGTCCTCCACGCTCGTTACGCTCCAGCCGGTAGCACGATGGAAAGCGATCGAGCCTTCGTTGCCGCTCGTGGTCACAGCCTTCAACCGCGTGCAACCGGCCGCCCGCGCGTCCTCTTCGAACGTTTGGTAGAGCACCTTGCCGACGCCACGCCGACGGTAATCGGGGTGGATGCCCACGAGATGCACGTAGCCGGTTTTCGGGGGACCTGGCGCGACGAAGCCGAGCAGAAAGCCAACCAGGATGCCGTCGTGCTCCACGACGCGCGCCATAGAACCGAGCTCATGGAAGAAGATCGGGTGTGCAAGCGCCGTAGTCGGCCCGCCCCACCAGCGATCGATGATCTGAACGATGTGATCGTAGTCTTGCTTACCGAGTGGCCGAGTGATCATGGGCTCAGTCTGCGCTGCGGTGAATCGTTGGAATCAGAACGCTCCCGTCAGAATAACACGCATTTGAACGCGGTCTCGCAGAAACGAGAGTCGGCTATAGTGAGCTTCAAGATGACCGGCACGACCGCGATCTCGACAGACTCGCCAGCCGTGGCAGCCGCGACAGAGGGCGCGACCACAGGCAAACGAACGATCCGAATTGCTCCTTCGATCTTGAGCGCTGACCTCGGACGGCTGGCCGAGGAAGTGCAAGAGGCGGAAGCTGCCGGCGCCGATTGGATCCACGTTGACGTAATGGATGGCCGCTTCGTTCCCAACATCACGCTTGGCCCGCTCATCGTCAAAGCGGTGCGCCGGGCGACCAAAGTGCACGTCGACGTGCATCTCATGATCGTCGAACCCGAGCGCTATGCGGAAGCCTTCGCCGGTGCAGGCGCTGACTCGATCAGCGTTCACGTCGAAGCGTCGCCCCATTTGCAACGCACGCTTAGCCATTTGCGAGAGTTGAACGTGCAAGCGGGCGTTGTACTGAATCCGCACACCTCGGAGGAGTTCCTGCGTTACGTGCTGCCGGATCTCGATTTGATCCTGCTAATGACCGTGAATCCAGGCTTCGGTGGCCAGAAGTTCATTCCCAACGTGCTGCCCAAGATCGCCGCTGTCCGGGGCATGATCGACGCGGCCGGCGCGCAAATCGAGCTCGAGGTTGACGGCGGGATTGCCCCCGACACAGCGGCGCGCGTCGTTGCGGCTGGCGCGACCATGCTCGTCGCCGGCAACGCCGTCTTTGGTCAGCCCGATCGTCGGGCGGCAATTTCGGCGATGCGCGCCGCTGCGCAACCATGAAGCAGACAGCTTTGCGCGCTCTGTACTTGAGCGCGGCCCTCGTGGTTGCCTGCGGTGCCACGCAGCCACCTGCGCCAAAAGTGTCCGCTGAGTCGTCCGTGTCTGGTCACCCGGCGAGCGTGGCTCCGAATGCGAGTGTGCCTGCTTCCAAGCCTATCGACCAAGACGTGGCCGCCGAGGAGACAGTCGCGCATGCGCTCGCCTACGTTTCCTCGCTCCGCGAGCTTTCCGCGCTTGGGCCGGTCAAAGGCCGCGTGATCTCGCGCGATCAAATGGTGGCCCGCGTCGAGCACGAGCTCGACACCGAAATTCCGCCCGCTGTCGTGAACGCGTCGGGGGAAATTCTGTTCGCGTTGGGTACCGTTCCTGCGTCATTCGACTACCGGCGCGGTCTGCTGGAGGTGATGCGCGCGGAGCTACTCGGCTTCTACGAGCCGCATGAGAAAACCATGTTTCTCGGGAGTGATCTGCGCGGCCAGGAGCTCGACGCCACGCTCTGGCACGAGCTCGTCCACGCTCTGCAGGACCAGCACTATGGCTTGGAGAAATTGCTCGATTTCAGTGAGGATGCGGGTGATTGGCAAGGTGCTGTGCACGCACTCGCCGAAGGCGACGCCACGAGCGCCATGCTCGATGCGATGTTCGCGCCCAAAGGCATGCACGCCCCGGATCTCTCGGATTCGGTCATGGATCTGCAGGGCGCGCTGTCGGCCGGGGTCGTGCAGCAGGTACCGGCGATCATCAAACGCTCCGTCGTTGCGCCGTACGTCGACGGTCTGTCATTCGTCAACGCGCTGCGGCGCCGCGGTGGTTGGCCTGCGGTCGATGCCGCGTGGCAGCGGCTTCCGACGAGTACCGAACAGATCTTACACCTCGAAAAATACGAGGCGCACGAGCCGGCCGAGGTGCTGCCGGGGCTTGTGCCAAACGCTGGCGGGCCCACGCCTCAAACGTACAGCGACATCTACGGCGAGGAGACTCT
>DATCFJ010000807.1:0-13653 GCA_036509605.1 Polyangiaceae bacterium
GCTGACGCCGAAGAAACCGCGGCCAACGAAGAGGGCAGCGATGACGCTGCCCCCGAGGGCGACGAGCCGGAGGTCCTCGGCGCCGAGTCGGACACTTTCGACGCACAGGGCGAGGTCGTCGACGACGCTGAGGCCGACTCGGACGACGAGCGCGAGCCGAGCGACGAATCGGAGTCCACGGATGACTCGGACAACGAACCTGCCAACGAACGCGGCCTGGCACGGCTCGACCCGCTGCAAGCGTACATGCGAGAAGTGCAGCGTCACCCCCTCTTGTCCTCCGACGAAGAGCACAAGCTCGCCGTCGAGTACGTCAAGGGTGGCCAAAGCACAGAAGTCGCTGCGCGTCTGGTCACCGCGAACCTGCGCTTGGTCGTGAAGATCGCCTACGAATACCGGCGCGCCTACCGCAACATGATGGACCTCGTACAGGAGGGCAACATCGGCTTGATGCAGGCGGTGAAGCGCTACGACCCGTACCGCGGAGTGAAGCTGTCGAGCTACGCCGCTTGGTGGATCCGCGCCTACATGCTCCGCTTCATCTTGAACAATTGGCGGCTCGTCAAAGTCGGCACGACGCAAGCGCAGCGAAAGCTATTTTTCAATCTGAACAAAGAGAAGGCGCGCCTCACGGCCATGGGCATCGAGCCCAGCCACGCGGAGATCGCCAAGCGGCTGAACGTCGCCGAGTCCGAGGTAACGGAGATGGACCGCCGGCTGGCCCGCGCTGACGCCTCGCTCGACGCTACGGTCAACGAAGCCGACGGCCGCTCCACGACGCGCCTCGAGCTGATGCCATCGAGCAACGCCACCCCGGATCAGATCGCTGAGGGCTCGGAATTCTCCGAGCTACTGCAAGGTCAGCTCGAAGAGTTCCGCAAGACGCTGACCGGCAAAGACATCGATATTTTCGACAAGCGCGTCGTTGCAGACGAGCCACTGACACTGCAAGAGCTCGGGGATCAGTTCGGTGTTTCGCGCGAACGCGTTCGGCAGCTCGAATCCCGCCTGATGGGCAAGCTGCGCGAGCACCTGCGCGAAAACTTCGGCGACGCGGTCGGCGTCGGCGGCGCCAACTAGCGGTCAGGGCGGGCGCACGTGGCGGGCAAGCTGTACCTGGTCGGCACCCCGATCGGAAATCTCGGCGACATAACGTTACGCGCGCTGGAGACTCTGAAGCAGACCAAGCACATTGCCGCCGAAGACACGCGGCGCACGCGCCAACTGCTGACGCATTTCGCGATTCTGGAGCGCACTCTGCACGCGCTCGACGCCAACGCGAGCCCTCGGAAAATCGAAGAGCTGCTGCTGCTCTTGGATGCTGGTGAAGACGTCGCCCTCGTGACCGACGCGGGCATGCCGTCCGTCAGCGATCCCGGAACAGCGTTGGTGCGCGGTGCACACGCGCGCGCGCTGACCGTGTGTCCGATCCCGGGTGCGAGCGCGGTCACGGCCGCGGTGGGTGCTTCTGGGTTAGTCGATGCCAGCTTTATTTTTTTGGGTTTCTTGCCGCGCCATGGCCGGAAGCGCAAAGACGCGTTGACGCGCATCGAGAAGAGCACGGATCCCGTGCTGATTTTCGAATCACCTCAGCGCATGGCCGCCACCCTGCGCGAGCTCGCGGAACGCATCCCGGAGCGCGCCTGCACGCTGTGCCGGGAAATCAGCAAAATGTACGAAGAAATTGCACCGTCGACGGTGCGCGAGCTGAGCTTGCGCGAGGGCGAATGGCGAGGCGAAATCACGCTCGTGATCGCCGCCGCCGATGAGCGCGGCGACGAGCCCGTGGATTTGGCGCCCATCGAAGCGCGGATTGCGGCGCGCCTCGCCGAAGGCGCTACCGTGAAGACCGTCGTCAGCGAGCTCAGCGAGGACACGGCTTTGCCGCGCCGCGAGCTGTACGCGCTCGTGCAGCGCCTGCGCGAAGCCGCGGACGTTTAGGAGCTCGCTCCGTGGCGCTTTGGCGGCAGGCTGCTTCGAGCAGAGACCCCCTCCGCGCGCGCCTAGATAGTAGGGAACCCCCACCAATTTCAGCAATTGGGTCGTGAAGAGAGGCAAATTGTGGCCACAAAACCGGCTATCCCTAGCGGGCAGATGCCGGGAGTCCCGGGACTCCCACCCTTTGAGGCCTTCGGAAAGGGCAGGCGCCACCCGGACCTGCGGAAGCCTTAGTTCTCTTGCCCGCATTGGGTCCTTGGGTCCCAGTTGGGTCGTGCTGTTGACGCACCCCACCGCCTTTTCGTCGGCCGTGCAGCACGGCAACTGGACGCGCAGCGAGGTGCGCTGCTGGGTCGCGAGCGCCCACCTCCCGCGTGGCACTCAGAGGGTGACGTAGGCTCGGATCTCGGCGTGTTTGCGAGCGGCGGAGACGAGAGGCGCGAACCCCATGCGAGCGAAGGTGTTGGACTCAGTAGTGTCGACGCGGCGCCGTTCCCAGGAAAATAGGAGTGAGTCGATGGCCGTGACGAATAGTGCGGCGCCGAGCGCGCCGAGGGCCGCACTGTTGCGGTCACAGATGACCAAACCGTCGCCTGAGTCCCCATCGCCCTGGACCGCCGGGCAATGGCCTGCCGCGTTCCCGACTAGTAAGCCGAGGGCTGTCCGTTGCCTCGCGATGGACCAAGCGCGAAGCCGAGGGCCGCGATTGAGCCGGAGTCCTAGGCAGCGGCGGTCATCAGCTGTGGTTCTTCTTCACGAGAGCTGGTGAGCGCTCCAACCTTCGCTCACGCGCGAAGGTCAAAGCGCTCGAGCCAGGATTTTTCCGGCTTCGTCGGGTGTGATGTCGAGCCGTTCGCCCATGCGCAGGCGGCGGTTGGCCTTCAGCTTGGCCACGACCTGCGGAACGGCCTCTTCGCCGACGCCGTAGGCGGAGAGGCGCGTCGGGATCCCGAGCGTCTCGAAGAAAGCGATCGTCTTCGCGATGGTCTCGTCGATGCTGTCGACGCCGAACACACGCCAGCCGAACTGCAGCAGCTTCTCGGACTTTTGCTGACGACGCGCTTCGAGCAACGCGGGCAACACGACGGCCAAGCTGCGCGCGTGGTCGATGCCGAACAGTGCGGTCAGCTCATGACCGATGTGATGCGTGGTCCAATCTTGCGGGACGCCCTGCGCGATCAAGCCGTTGAGAGCGAGGTTTGCGGCCCACATCAAATTGGCGCGCACCTCGTAGTTCTTCGGATCGCTGAGCGCGAGCGGACCTTGCTCCTTGAGCGTCAGCAGAATCGCCTCTGCCAGCCGATCCGAAAGCACGCCGCCCGCGGGATAGGTCAGGTACTGCTCGAGCACGTGCACGAAGGCGTCTGCGATGCCATTCGCGACCTGCCGCTCCGGCAAAGTGAACGTGAGCTCCGGATCGAGCACGGCGAAGCGCGGAAAGCACAGCGGGCTCACGAACACGAGCTTTTGACCGGTCTCGCGATTGCTGATCGCCGCGGCGCCATTGGATTCGCTGCCGGTCCCGGGCATCGTGAGCACGACGCCCAAGGGCAGCGCGGCGGTGACGCGAGCGCCCTTGGCCAGCAAATTCCAGGGCTCGCCTTTCGTGCGTGCTGCGGCCGCAATGAGCTTGGCGCCGTCGATCACAGAGCCTCCGCCGACCGCCAACACGAAGTCGAGCGACTCGGCCTTCACTAGCTCCAGAGCCGGCAGCAGTGACGCTAGATGCGGGTTGGGCAGCACGCCCCAATACTCATGCACGGTGCGCTCACCGAGCGCGGCCCGGACCTGAGCGAGCACGCCATTGGCTTTAATGGATCCGCCGCCGGCCACCAGCAGGACGCGCGCGTCCGCGGGGATATGATGGCCGATATTTTCGATTTGGCCGCGGCCAAACAAGATCCGAGTCGGGTTCTGGAAATTGAAATCGCGCATGCGACTCCCCTACCACTGCTGCAGCGGCTTACTTGGAGTGGGACGCAATGAACTCCTGCACGGCGCCAATCGCCGAGTCGTTGGACAGTAGCGCGCTATGTCCGACGCCCTGCAATTCCAGGTATTTCGCGCGCTCGCCGAGGGCGTTCGAGATCGCTCGGCCCTGCTCCGGTCCGAGCAGCGCCTCGTCTGCGGTGCCCTGAATCACGAGTACGGGCGCCGGAATCTCGGCCAGCAGCGGGCGCGTCTGGTAGTCGTCCCCGGGGTCGAGCTTCTGATAGAACGAACGACGAAACATCACGATGTCGTCCACGCTAGCCAGCAGCGATAGCGACGCGGGTTTCGGCTGTACACGCAGCGCACCGAGCATGGCGCGCACAGCGAGGTGGCCACCAATCGAAAATCCGACGATATGCACGCGGCTCCGCTCGAGCTTCTCTGTGGCGCAGAGTTGGCTCAGAATTTCGGGCGCGTCAGCCGCCAGGTCGGCCAGGCGTGGGACGCCGTCGGACGAATCGTAACCGCGGTAGGCAAAGACCGCGAGCCCCCAACCGCGCGCACCGCCGACACGCGTCAAGAAGTCTTGACCGACGCGGAGCATCGCCCTGTCGTTGCCCTGATAGAACAGCACCCACGGTGCGTCCGGCGCCTTTGGGCGACGCACGAGCCCGTTCAGTCGAATGCCCGGTGCGACAGTGATCTGGCTCTCGGCCCAGCCCGGCTCTGCAGCTAGTGACTGGTACTCAGCTGCCGCTATCCCGCCGGTCAGGTACGGAAAACGCAGCCGTTTGCGCCCAAAGACCCGGCCGAAAACTCCGACCGATAGCAGAACAACCGCAGCCAGCCCCACGATGACAATCCACGTTCTATGTCGAGACGGGCTCATCGGCATTCAAGACCTCGATCTGAACCGCTGGCGCGCCACCGACACGGGTGTGCGGAAGCACGTCCTTGTTGACCACCGCGCCGGGGTTCACGACGGCGCCGGCACCTACGGTGACGCCCGGCAAAATGATGGAGCGGGCGCCGAGCAACGCGCCGTCCTGCACCGTCACTGGGTTCTTCGTGATCGGACCTGCGCGGTGCTCGCGTGGACCGAGCTCGTGCGTGCTGGTGAGAATCATGGCACCGGGGCCGATCGAAACACGGTCACCGATGGTGATGGTCTCTTCGAGATCGAACGCGCAGTCTTCATCGATCGAGCAATTTTCGCCGATCACGAGCCGGCGGAACAGGTCCTGACCGCCGCTGATTCGGGGGCTGCTGTGTAGGCGCGTGCCGTTACCGATGCGAAACCCCGCCAGCGCGAATAGGCGCGCGCGCGCCTCTGATGCATTGCGCCGAGGCAGCACAGAAGCCGCCAGCGTGAGCGCGTGCAAACGCGGATGGAGGCCATACAGCTCGAGCTTCAGTGCGCTCACTAGTTTTTGAAAGGCCGAGGGGGCAACGTCGGTGCTATCCATTGCGCAGCTTCTTGAATCGCGATCCATACTGCTCATCGTCGGACACTTCGACGAGCCGTGGGACCTGGTAAGCGGCCATGCGCTCACGACAAAACGCACCCATTCTTCGCTTGAAGTCGGCGAGCGGCTCCGGCGTCTTCAGATTGAAGCGCGCAGCGACAATCTGACCCATCATCGTGTGGGCCTTTCCGAACACCGCGACCTCTTGCACGTTATCCATTTGCAAGAGCAGGTTCTCGACCTCGGCGGGATAAACCTTCTGGCCCCCGACATTGATCAGGTCACTCGCGCGGCCGAGAATGCGCAGGTATTCGCCGTCGACCTCGACGGCGTCTTGGGTGTTCAGCCAGCCTTCTTCGTCGAACAAATCGGGCGCGTTCAAGTAGCCGATCATGGCGGCGTCGGCTTTGACCCAGAGAATGCTGTCGATGATCTTGGTCTGGAAGCCCTCGCCGGTGAACTTGATCCAGAGCGACTCCGAATCGCGCGAACGCGAGCGGAGCACACCCAGCTCGGACATGCCGTAGGTTTGCACGAGCGACACCTCGGGCAGGATCTCGTGCAGCTTTTTGAGAGTGCTTGGCGGCATCGGCTCGGTGCCGTAGGCCACCACTTTCAGCGACGAGAAATCGTACTGCTCGAACAACCCGGAGATGAGCCACAGATTGAGGAAGGTGGGCGAAGCAGGCAGCGTGTGCACCTTGTATTTCTCAATCGCCTTGGAGACCGTTACCGGGTCGCGATTTGGGACCGTAACCACGGTGCCACCGCTAGCCAAAGTGTTGAATAGCGTGTCGATGCCGCCAATGTGGTCGAACAGCAAGAAGGTAAGCGTGGTCTTCTTTTGTCGGACCTTGTGAAACTTCTCCAAGAGCGACGCAAAATCGTGAAGGATCGCTTTGGGCGAGCCTGTCGACCCGGACGAGAAGATGATTAGCCCGGGGTGTTTGCGGGCAATCAGCTTCTTGGTGACGGCGTTCTCGACGACGCGCTCGAGCTCGTGAAATGAATACTCATCCGCTTCGTCGAACTCGACCAGCAAACGCGCTTCGGCGATCTCCAAGAACTTATCGCGATGCGCGCGCATCAGCGGAGTGAGCGGTGCGATCACCGCGCCGAGCCGCACCAGCGCGATCAGCGCGGCGCATGCGTTGGGCGAAAACGAGCCCTCCAGCGCCACGACCTCCCCGGCTTCCAGCTTTCGCGCCAGGAACTTGTCCTGCCAGGCGTCAGCCAACACCGACAGCTGCGTGTAGTTGGCGACGCTATCGTTCCAAACCAACGCTGGCGCATCGCCCCCGGCGACGATCCGCTCGAAAAGCCAAGGAGCAATCATTGGAAGTGGTTGGCGAGAGTCTGCATAGTGAAGCTCGTTTGGGGCCGGCGCCCTCGTTCGTGTCAGAGTCGGGGGTGGGCCCCGCTGAATTACGCCCTGGGGGGGGACACTTCAGCGGGTGCGCGGCGGGGGAGAATCCCCCGACGACTAAGTAACGCCGCCGAGATAGATGACCTGGCCGGTGATGTTGTCGCTGCCGGGGCTGATGAAGAAATCACAGACGTTCGCGCAGTCGAAGTTGGTACCGAGGCGTTTGATGGCAAGGTTATTTACCACCGCGTCGATCTTGTCCTGGGGCACCCCCTTGATCATGTCGGTCATGATAGGCGTGGCGCCGAACGAGTTGCAGGTGATGCCCCATTGGCCAAGCTCGAAGGCCAAGATGCGCGTGAAGGTCACGACCGCGGACTTCGACGCCGCGTAAATCGCCTCGCCGGCAAGCGCGATGGGCGCGACAATCGTCGTGAAGTTGACGATGCGCCCGTACTTGCGGCGAATCATCACCTTGGCAGAGTCGCGACACACGAGCATGGTGCCCGTCACGTTGACGGACAGCATGCGATCCGCGGACTTCGCCGGGGTCAGCAGAATGTGATTCATACTGGCGATGGCCGCGTTATTCAGCACGACGTCGATCCGGCCGTGACGCTTCGTGATGTCCGCCACCATTAGGCGCACGGCGCGCTCGTCGGCAACGTCGACCTCGTGGTGCTTGTAGTTCGCGTTCTTGAGGTCGCTGTCGCCGCGACTGCAGCCTTCGACCAAGTAGCCCTTTTCCAAGTAGTACTCACAGAGGTAGCGACCGATGCCCTTGCGGCTACCAGTGACGAGCATGACCGGCTTTTCGCTCACGACACGCTCGCTCATGACGCGCTCACTTCGGCAACCATGGCCACGACGTGATCGGTCAACACACCAACGGTGCGAAACGGGCTGTTGCGCGCCGACATCGCCTTATCGTTGGCGAGCGTCACCGATGCGTTGTGATCACTCTCGACTCGTTGCTCGACCTCGACGATCAGTGACACGACGCCCAGCGAGTCGAGCACCGCGTCTTTGCCGACCAGCACGGTGTCTTCGGTGAGCGCGCCGGGGGCGTCCGTCCCAGTTTGGGCGAACACCTCTTGGATGCTGGCGATGACGATATTGAGAGCGGCTGAACGTTCAATCATTGGGTACACTCCGACGCTTATTGGCAGGTGAACATCAGCGCCATTTCGCGAGTGAAACCGTTCGGTTTCCGGTAAGCAATACATTGGCTGGCACGTCCTTCGCAACGACCACGGACGCGCCGATCACGGATCCAGCGCCAATTTTGACGCCGGGCAGAATCGTGCAGCGTGCGCCGAGCCACGCTCCGTTGCCAATTTCGATCCCCGCCGCGCCCAAGGTAACACCACGCTGCGCGCGGTTGGAAGTATCCCGCGTCCGCGTCAGGAACATGACCTCGTGACCCGCGGACACGTGATCCCCAATCGTGATGGGGCCGTCGAGCTCGAAATGGCAATTCACATTGAAGCCGCAATGCTCACCGATCTTGAGTCGGGAGCAGACGTCACCGCTGCCCGTCAGCCGCGGTAATCCCCAAAACAGCGAGGTCCTGCCGAGGTCGATGCCAGCGACGCGGAGCGCGGTCGACAGCGTCCTGGCGGCGACGAACGCGGGCGACCAACGAAACACTCGTTCCACGGTCCGGATACCCAGACCCGAAGGCGCGGCCGCTCGGTGAAGGCGGACCGCTGCCGCGAAGGCCGCCGCATCCTCGGACATTGTCAGCGATGTACCTCGGAAACCCGAACGCGTCTAGGCTCGCGTAGTTTCATTGTCGCTGCTCGCCCGCTGTTAGTTGCCACGCCATGCCCATGCTCGCCCCGATCAAAAAAGAAGCGTTACGACTCGAGTACTTGGACGGGCTTCGCGCCGTCGCGTCGCTGTACGTTGTGCTCTTTCACGCGGGCGTCGGCTTCAATTCCGGCCCTTTGACGGGTATTGCGCGCATCGTTTGGCACACGCTGGTGTTCGGCCACGACGCGGTCGCGATCTTCATCGTCCTTTCGGGGTATTGCCTCATGCTGCCGGTGGCGCGCAGCGAGGGACAGCTCGTACGCGGCCTAGCCAGCTACTTCGCGCGCCGGGCTTGGCGAATTCTACCACCCTATTACGCCACGGTACTGGGCAGCCTGCTGCTGATCGCCCTCGTGCCCGTGCTGGAAACACCCACGACAACTATCTGGGCCGATACCTTCCCCGCCTTTGGGCTAGCGCCGATAGGTAGTCATTTACTGCTGATTCACAATCTGTTTCGCAGCCTGGCCAATCGCATCGACGGTCCACTGTGGAGCGTCGCCACCGAGTGGCAAATTTATTTTTTCTTTCCTTTGCTGCTGCTGCCGCTGTGGCGTCGTTTCGGGGCGGCGCTGACGGTGCTGGTTGGTTTTGCCGTTGGCTGTTCACTGCTTTGGCTGGCGCCGGACGTGGCGAATAGTGCCGCGTCTTGGTACCTTGGCTTGTTCGCGCTGGGCATGTGCGCCGCGGGTATCGGCTTTGCGTCGCGCCCGCTCGAAAGTGCGCTGCGCGAGCGCGTGCCGTGGGGCGTGCTCAGCGCGCTGTTCTTGGCGCTCGCCGCGCTGGGCGCCTCGGTACTGATCAGATTCTGGTTTCATCACATGCCGCTCAGCGATGCCATGGTTGGCGCAACCACAGCCGTGTCGCTCGTGCACCTGACGAAGCACGCCGTAAAGCCCGTGTCGGCATCGCGGCCTTTCAGTCTAAGAGTGCTGGAGTGGGCACCGCTGGTCGCCGTGGGTCGGTTTTCGTACAGCTTGTATCTGACTCACCTGCCCGTCGTGGCGCTGCTGTACTTCGGCCTGCGCCGCCTCGCGCTGTCAGCGAGCACGGAAATGCTGGCGCTCAGCGTACTCAGCGTACCTGCGTCGCTGCTGTTTTCGTATGCATTTTTCTGGGTATTCGAGCGCCGTTTCGTGGGCAGTCCGGCGGCGTTTTTCGGCAAGCGCGCCTAGCTGAGCCGAGCCTGGGAGCCGGCCCCAAACGCCCCCCGATTATGCTAAGACCCCGGCCGTGTTCGAAGCGCTCACCAAAGGTTTTCGGGAAGCTCAAAACCGCCTCGCCGGTCTCACCGAGCTAAACCAAAAGAACGTCCAAGCTGCGCTGCGCGAAGTCCGCGTCTCGCTGCTCGAGGCTGACGTCGAGCTGGGCGTGGTCAAGCGCTTCCTAGCGACTGTCGAAGAAAAAGCGCTCGGACAAACCGTGCAAACTCGCGTGCGCCACGGCGGCGACACACACAAGGTGTCGGCAGGGGATCAGTTCGTACGCATTTGCCACGACGAGCTCGTGGCGATGATGAACTACGAGGGCGAGGCCGTCAGCTTCGCCGCTTCCGGCCCCACCGGCGTGATGATGGTCGGCTTGCAGGGCTCCGGAAAGACCACCACGACGGCCAAGCTCGCGCGCTGGTTCGAGAAGCAAGGCAAGTCCCCGCTGTTGGTCGCGGCGGACATGCAGCGCCCCGCCGCCGTCGAGCAGCTCAAGGTGCTCGGCGAGCAACTGTCGCTGCCGGTGTTCAACATCGACGGCGCGAGTCCGCTCGCCATTTGCGAGGCCGCCCGCGAGGAAGCCAAGAAGCTCAAGCGCGACGTCATCATCTACGACACCGCGGGCCGCCTCGCGATCGACGAAGCGTTAATGGCAGAGCTGTCGAGGATCAAAGCCTCGGTCCTCCCCGACAACATCTTCTTGGTGATCGACGCAATGATCGGCCAAGACTCCGTGAAAACGGCGCGCGGCTTCAATGATCGCCTGGGCGTCACCGGCGTCATCCTGACCAAGCTCGACGGCGACGCGCGCGGCGGCGCCGCTCTCTCGGTAAAAGAGGTCACCGGCGCGCCCTTGGTGTTCGTCGGTATGGGCGAAACGACCGACAAGCTCGAGCCGTTCCGCGCCGAAGGCATGGCCAGCCGCGTGCTCGGCATGGGCGACGTCGTCGGCCTGATGCAGGACTTCGAAGACGTCGTCGACCAGAAGAAGGCCGAAGCCGACGCCGCCCGCATGATGCAGGGCAAGTTCACGCTGGAGGATTTCCTGAATCAGGTGCGCACCATCCAAAAGATGGGCTCACTCAAAGACCTGATGGAGAAGATCCCGGGTCTCGGCGGGATGATGCCGCCAGGCGCCGCCGCCAACTTGGACGACAGCGAGCTCACGCGCATCGAAGCCATGATTCAGTCGATGACGCGCCAAGAGCGCGACGATCCCAACGTGCTCGTGCGCGAGCCGTCGCGTGTGCAGCGCATCGCCAAAGGTTCGGCGCAACCACCCGAGGGCGTCAGCGAGCTCGTGCAACGCTTCTTGTTCATGCGCCAAATGATGGGCGGCATGGGTCAAGATCCCGGGCTCTTGGGGAAGATCCCGGGGATGGGCGGGCTGAACATGGCGCGCAACATGCGACGCGCCATGAAGAGCGGAAAAATGCAGGATATGATGCAAAACATGGGCGGAATGGGCGGGCTCGGCGGCATGCCGGGGATGCCACCGGGCATGGGCTTTCCGGGCATGGGTGGCATGCCAGGTATGCCCGGGTTCGGAGCACCGCCCGCCCCGAAGATGCGCGCCCTGTCGCAAGGCGAGAAGAACGCAAAGAAAAACCAGCGCAAGCGGGAACGCGACGCGCGGAAGAAGAGCAAAGGGAAGAAATGATTTCGCGCAACTTATCCTGGGCACTGAGCTTCACGCTGTTGACCGCCTGCGTCGGCAGCCCGACAACGAGCACCACGACCGACGACAAGCCGCACGATGCCAAGGCGGCGGCAGAGCGCTTGAAGGCATTCATCCTAGATGCCCCACCAGACGACGTCGGCACGCGTCTGGACGTCGACTTCGATGGCAAGCTGAAGTTGCTCGGCGCGCGCGTGGAAGCTCCAAGCCCCGCGAAAGCCGGCGACCACGTCAAGGTCACCATGTATTGGCAGACGCAGAAGAACAACGGCAACGGCTGGAAGATGTTCACGCACGTCGTGAACGGCGCGGGCGAGCGCGTGCTGAACATCGACAACGTCGGGCCGCTACGCGAAGTGCGTGACGGCATGCAATCGCTCCCGCCGGGTGATTGGGAGGTCGGCAAGACGTACGTGGACGAGCAGGTATTCACCATCCCGTCCAAAGCCAAGACCGACAAACTACAGATTTTGACCGGTGTTTTCCGCGAGCACGGCGAGCGCATGAAGATCGTGTCCGGGCCGCACGACACGACCAACCGCGCGATCGTCGCGACGGTGCCGTTGAACGGCCACCCTTCGACCAAAGGCGGGCACGTGCCCTCGCTGCGCGTCGACAAGCTCGACTCGACCGTGAAGATCAAGCTCGACGGCAAGCTCGACGAGCCCGCCTGGCAGAGCGCGGCCACGACGGGACCGCTCGTCGATGTGGGCACGGGCGAGGTGAACAAGACCTCGAAAGTGAACGGTGACGTAAAGGTCCTGTGGAGCGAAGAAGGGATGTACGTCGGCTTCTCAGTTGCCGACACCGACATCATCGGCGGCTTCAAGAAGGACGAGAAGGACCCACACCTGTGGACCAAAGACACCGTCGAGATCATGGTCGACCCTGAAGGGGACGGCGACAACAAGGACTACTACGAGATCCAAATCAATCCGCAGAACCTCGTGTTCGACTCGCAGTTCGACGACTACAACCAACCCAAAGTCGAGCCCAACGGCCCCTTCGGTCACCAAGAGTGGTCCGCAAATCTGAAGAGCGCCGTGACCCTCGACGGCACCCTCGACAAGAGCGACGACGAAGATCGCGGTTACACCGTCGAAGCCTTCATCCCGTGGAAGTCCTTCAGCAAAGCCAAGAAGCTCCCACCGGAGCTCGGCTCGACCTGGCGCATCAACTTCTACGCCATGAAAAACAACGGAGGAGTCGCCTGGTCCCCCATCCTCGGCCAAGGCAATTTCCACCGCGCCCCGCGCTTCGGTCGCGTGGAGTGGATGAAGAAGGGCATGCCCGAACCGACTCCAAGTGCATCGGGGTCGGCGGCTCCTGCGAGCTCCGGCGCGCCAGCAGGCTCCGCAGCTCCCGTAAGCTCCGGCGCACCGGCAGCCAGCGTCAAACCGGCGCCCAAGCTGGTCGCGCCGCCCGCGTCGTCGAAGTGAAGTAACAACGTCGCCCACGGCTGCTCGCAATACGCCACTCATTGGCGACGTTCGAGCAGCCGAAAGCGATCCGCCGCGCCTCGTCGCGTCAACGGCTCCCGAAAGCGCCAATCGCACCCGCAGCGAGCGCTATCTGGCGCGCCGTTCCATGTCCGGTTTCAGACATGGGTTTGATGGTCACGAGATACGTCCCAGAGCGGCGGAGCCTCGGCGTCGAGCTGTGACGGAGAGCGCGCGTCTCGGAGCTGGTCACGTCTGGTGAGCTTTGTGCGCTCTCGTGTTCGCGCGTACGCTGGCGGCCTGACCGCGCGTGTGAACGTGCATCACTTCGCCTCGCGCAGCTTTCACTCGCAGAGCGCTACCCGGCACGCACGCTGCGCACGGCAGAAGCCGAAAAGGGCGCGCGTGCAGTAAGTGCAGCTCGCGCCGCACCTCCGCTCGCGCCGCACCTCCGCTCGCGCCGCACCTCCGCCCACGCCCACGTTGGGTGTATGAAGAGGATCCCAAAATTCGGACCAGCGGCTAAAATTTCTCCGGCCTCGGCGACTCCGAAAAGCGAATCAGCCCGCGACGCCGCCAACCCAACGTCAGAAGCCAAGATCTCGCCGGTAGCACGCATGGCGGTCCTGTGCTGCGAAAACCACGTGGAATAGGATCAGCAAAGCCGTCGAACCACTGCGAGGAAGATAGCGGATCTAGCACCCGCATCGCTGCAGAGCGGGCGTGTTTTCGGTGGTTTTGCAGCACGTACACCAGTGCGTTCCGGACTTGGCGCAGGCCGGTGAGCGCGCGGCCATGCCGCCGATCAGCC
>DATCFJ010000808.1:0-5854 GCA_036509605.1 Polyangiaceae bacterium
GGTCGCGGGCGTCGTGGGTCAAGAACACGGTGCCGCTATCCGGCTTGGTCTTGCCGGTGATCACGTCCATGAGCGTAGTTTTGCCGGCGCCGTTCGGCCCGATCAGGCAGCGCAGCTCGCCCTTGTCCAAGATCAGAGTGAGATTCGTGAGCGCCTTGAAGCCGTCAAAGCTGACGCTGATGTCGTCGACGCAGAGCACCGCCGGGCGCCCTGCAACGACCTTCTCTCGCCGCACAGGATCGACGACACGCGGACGCGAGGACCATGGGCGCTTGGCTTTGGTCGGCGTCTTCTCAGTGGGCGCCTCGCTGCTTTCTGGAGCATCAGACGGAGCGGGCAGGATGGGGCCCGAAGCGGGTTCTTCAGCGGTAGGTTCGGTAGACACGTTGCTACTCAGGGCTGAGGTAGACATTAGCTCTTACGCTTGAGGCGACCAAGCGCGCCAGCCACGCCGTCGGGGAAGAACAGCGTGACCGCGATGAACAGCGAGCCGAGAATGTACAACCAGGCGTTGGGCATCGCCGCGGTGAAAAAGCTGCGCATGCCGTTGACCAGAAAGGCGCCCAAAATAGCGCCAAACAACGTGGCGCGACCGCCGACGGCCACCCAAATTGCCATTTCGATCGAGTTGGCGGGCTGCATCTCGCCCGGGTTGATGATGCCGACTTGCGGCACGTACAAGGCACCTGCCAACCCGCACAACACGGCGCTCAGTGTCCAGGCAAACAACTTGTAGTTGGTCGGGTTGAAGCCGACGAACATGGCGCGGCTCTCGACGTCCCGGATGGCGCGGAGCACGCGACCGGCCTTGGACGTCACGATGAAGCGACACAGAAGGTAGGTCAGCAGCAAGGCCAACGCGGACAACACGTAAAGCGCGACCTTGGTCGACGGGTGGTGCAAGTCATACCCGTAGAGAGACTTGAAGTCGGTCAGGCCGTTGTTGCCGCCGAAGCCGGTCTCGTTCCGGAAGAAGAGCAACATCAGCGCGTAGGTCAGAGCCTGGGTGATAATCGAGAAGTACACGCCGCGAATGCGCGACCGGAACGCAAAGTAGCCGAAGGCAAACGCGAGCAAGCCCGGCACCACCAACGCGGCAGTCAAGGCCACGCTCAAGTTATTGAAACCGCGCCAAAACCAGGGCAATTCCTTCCAATCCAGAAAGACCATGAAATCCGGCAAGGCGCTCTTGTACACGCCTTGAGCGCCGATCGAGAGCATCAGGTACATGCCCATGGCGTAGCCGCCGAGCGCGAAGAACACGCCGTGCCCCAGGCTCAAGATACCCGTAAAACCCCAGATCAGATCGATCGCCAAGGCCACGATGCCGTAGCATAAGAATTTTCCCAACAGGGCTATCAGGTAGTCCGGAACGTGCAGCGCCGAGCTCGCCGGCACGGCGACGCTGAGCGTGGGCACGAGGATACCCATGACCAGCACGGCGACGCCAAGGCCGACCCAACCGCGCTTGCTATGCAAGGCCTTCAGGCCCACTGCGGGTTCAGCGATCACATACCCTCTGCTGCGCGGCCCTTGAGGGCGAAGATGCCCTGCGGTCGGCGCTGAATGAACACGATGATGAAACCGAGAATGAAAATCTTACCCAAGACCGCGCCAGAGATAGGCTCCAGGTACTTGTTCACCAAGCCGAGGCCCAAGCCGCCGACGATCGTGCCGGCGAGCTTTCCGACGCCGCCGAGCACCACGACCATGAACGAATCGACGATGTAACCCTGGCCGAGCTCAGGACCCACGTTGCCGAGCTGCGAGAGCGCAACGCCGCCCAGCCCGGCCACGCCCGAGCCAATGCCGAAGGTCCACATATCCACGCGCCGCGTGGATATGCCCATCGCCGCCGCCATTTCGCGGTTTTGCGTGACTGCACGCACTTCCAGACCGAGCCGCGTTTTCTGCATCAGAGCCCACACGAAGAGCATGACCACGATGCTGAAAGCGATCACCGCTAAGCGGCTGTAGGTCAGCACGACCTCCGGCAGAATCTCCACGCCACCCGAAAGCCAAGACGGATTTGCGACGGTCACGTTCTGCGCGCCGAAGATCAAACGCACGGTCTGGATGAGCAGCAGCGAGATGCCCCAAGTAGCCAGCAGCGTCTCCAGCGGCCGACCGTACAGGTGCCGGATCACCGTGCGCTCCATCAGCACACCGACCGCGCCGCTGACGACGAACGCTGCAGGCACCGCCACGGCGACGTACCAGTCCAAGTGCGACGACAAATGCGCGATGAAGAAATTCTGCACCACGAACGACGTATAGGCGCCGATCATCATCATCTCGCCGTGCGCCATGTTGATCACGCGCATCAGCCCGAAAGTGATGGCAAGCCCGAGCGCGCACAGGATGAGCACGCTGCCGAGGCTCAAGCCGTAAAACGTATTGGCCACGGAGTTGATCAAGAATTGCCGCGTCTCGATCGACGAAACGGCGGCTCTCGCGGCCGCGCGCACGTTCGCGTCCGGCTCGACGAACCTGCCGTCGTCACCCTTGGTCAGCAAGTGCTCGACGTCGCTCTTGAAGGTCGCGTCGGCGGCTTGGCGAATCGCTTCCAGCGCGCGAGTGCGATCCGCCGGCTTGTCGCTAACCATGTCGGCGGGCGCGAGCGCGAGCGAAATCGCGATTTTGACGTCAGAATTGGTCTCCTTTGCCAATACCTTGCGCAGCACTGGCACGATTTCGTCGCTCGGGCGACCCAGCTCGTGAGCTGCGGCGAGGCGCACTTTGGCATCGGGGGCGGACAGGCTGAGCGAAGCGAGCGCGGGGCTCAGCGCGCGACGCACTTGGTTGTCGTTCGCGGGCTCTTCGAGCTTGCCTTGGGCGGTAGCGGGGGCGCCGGTGAGCGCGTCTTTCAGCGCGCCACCGTTACCTTGAATGAGTAGACGCTTGAGTGCGTCGAAGCGTAGCTTGCCGTCGTCGAGGGCGTGCAAGGCGGGAAGCGCGCGCGGGTCGGCGCGGTCAGCAGCTTTCACGACCGCTGCGGATACGTCCGTTGCGTCCGTGCTGGCGAGACCCGAAAGGTCCTCGCTCAGTTGGTCGGCGTGTGCGCTGCGAGACGCGCTGAACGCGATCAGAACCACGGGTAGCGCGAGCCGAAGCCACGCTGCGAACTTGAAAAACCCAATTCGAGTCATGGTCAGTATCGACTGCGCTCCTAAGAATGAAGCTTAAAAAGAGCCTCGCTGGAATGCTGGTGCGTTCTAGCGAGGCAAAGACAACGGACGCAGCCGCCGGCCGCAAAAGCGAAGCGGCGGCTGACGCCTTCACGGTGCCAGGCTGGCAGCCTTGTACTTGCCCTCTGGGCAGTTGCCGCACACCCAGGGGAAGGTCCAGTCAGCCACCTTCTTGGCGCTATCCGGCACGTACGGGCTCCAGGGCGCCGCGACGATCGGGCCGTCCGTCTTCCACACCACCTTGAACTGACCGTCCGCCTGCACCTCGCCGATGAACACGGGTTTGTGCAAGTGATGGTTCTTGTAGTCCATCTGGATGTCGAAGCCGTCGGGCGCCTTGACGACTTGACCGGCGACGGCCTGGCGCACAGCGTCTACGTCAGTGGTGCCCGCTTGCTCGACGGCTTGTGCCCACATGGTGATGCCCAAGTAGGTCGCTTCCATCGGATCGTTGGTTACGCGCTTCTCGCCGTCGGGGAGGCTCTTCTCTTTGACGTACGCCTTCCACATCTCGATGAACGCCTTGTTTGTGGGGTTCTCGATGGACATGAAGTAGTTCCAGGCGGCGAGGTAACCAACGAGGGGCTTGGTGTCGATACCGCGTAGCTCTTCTTCACCGACGGAGAACGCGACGACCGGTACGTCAGAGGCCTTTAGCCCCTGATTGGCGAACTCCTTGTACAGCGGAACGTTCGAATCACCGTTGATCGTCGAAACTACGGCGGTGTGCTTGCCCGCAGCGAACTTCTTGATGTCGCTAACGATGGTTTGGTAGTCGCTGTGCCCGAACGGCGTGTACTTCTCCATGATGTCCGCTTCGGCAACGCCCTTGGACTTCAGGAAGTAGCGCAAGATCTTGTTCGTGGTGCGCGGGTACACGTAGTCAGTGCCCAAGAGCACCCAGCGCTTTGCACCGCCACCCTTTTCGCTCATCAGGTATTCCACTGCGGGAATCGCCTGCTGGTTCGGAGCGGCCCCGGTGTAAAATACGTTGTACGAGGACTCTTCACCTTCGTATTGGACCGGATAGAAGAGCAAGCCGTTGAGCTCCTCGAACACGGGCAATACTGATTTCCGCGACACGGAGGTCCAACAACCGAAGGTCACCGCGACCTTGTCTTTTTGCAGCAATTCTCGGGCCTTTTCGGCGAACAACGGCCAGTTGGAGGCAGGGTCGACGACCACCGGCTCGAGCTGGCGACCGAGCACGCCGCCCTTCTTGTTGATTGCGTCGATGGTCATTAGAGCAACGTCCTTGAGCGACGTCTCGCTGATTGCCATCGTGCCGGACAGCGAGTGCAAAATACCGACCTTGATCGGTGACATGTCCTTGCCCTTGGGCGCCTCGGCAACGGCGGCGGGCGCGGCGGAGGTGGCAGCGCTTGCGCTCGGCGCTGCAGCGGTGGTGGTGGTTTCGGCTTCAGGGCCTTTACACCCCGACCCCACTGCAGCGACGCCCAATAAGCAGAGAAACGAAGCGACGGACCAACTATTCATTTCATGCGCTCCTTCGAAGCGGTTTTTACGCGATTACCAGGAATTCGGCGTGGGAGACGCCAAGCAACCAATCACGCGTTTTTCCTACAGCGCTTTTGGCCGACCTGACGTTTCGCCGTTGTGTCCGTAGTTGGCCGCGCGGATGTCAAAGGCATTGGTTTCAAGAAAGAGCGCCATTTCCGCGATCCGCTCTTCTCACAATCGGTCACTAGTACGACGGCCCGGAACTCGTTCCGGGTTGTCGTACGTCAAGACAGATAGAGTAGTGAGGCTGGATGTGCCGTGCTGAAGGATTTCTGCGACCCTCACCCGTGCACCCGTGGGGGTCGCGGAAATCCGGAACGCACTTCCGAGCCGAAGTACTAGGCCTGCTCAAAGCGGCCGTTTTATTGATGGTCACGCTGCGCGCACGCAGCGTCACAGCCTTCGGCGGCGCGTTACGGGATCTCGGAGCAGACTGCTCTTGCTGGCCTGGCTGCCCCGTGATTCGCGACGCCGCTCAGGCGTGACTCAGACGTCGTCGAGGCGCGACAGATCATTTGAGAGGGGTCGCATCCGCGACGCAGTCGCTGCGCCCCCGTGCAGCCCTTGCGCGCGCATCTTTGCCCGGGCGAGGCATTGTGCACTGTCGGCCGGGGGAGCCACCCGCACGTTGGGATCCGCGCTTCTCAAGTTTGTTCGACGGTTTAGGGCTGCGAAACAAGCCGGAAATCATAGGTTCGGGCGGGCGGCTCGCGCCCCGTTGTGGCACGGCGAGTGCTTGAGCTGGGCATGACTCGCAGCGCACGCGAATTGGTCGTCGTCGGCAATGGGGCATCCGGACGAAAGTTCCTGGCCAGCGCCGTCGAGCACGGCCTGAAGGATTGCTTTCGTATCCGCGCGCTCGACGAGCACGCCGACGGGCATTTCACCGGCACGCTCCACGGCCTCACGCCCGAGCGGGAGACCGTCTTGGCGCTGGATCCCGCGCGCCATGTCCTCCGGACGGCGTCTGGCCGCAGCATGCCGTACGACGCGCTCGTGCTTGCGACGGGTAAGCGCGCGTTGCCGACGGACTACTCGGGCGCCCATCCCGTCGGCTGTTACAGCTATTGCGTCCCCGCTGATCTGACGAAGATTCAGCGTGAGGCCGTGCACCATCGGCGCGCAGTCGTCGTCGGAGGCGGCAG
>DATCFJ010000809.1:0-8542 GCA_036509605.1 Polyangiaceae bacterium
GATCAGCATCACGTCCTGCTGCCCTGCGTGCAGCACCCAGAGAGCCCCCTGCTGGAAGGCCTCGGCGAGCGGCCTTAGATCACGCAGCGCGATGGCGTCGATCAGGAAAATCTCGCTGCCCGCGGAGACTTGGAGCAGGCACAGCTCGATTCCGGAGCGGTTGGATTCGAACTCGGTGTCCACGAACAGCGTTGGGGCGCCGCGTAGCGTATGGTTCAGCTCCGATAGCTCACTGGCTGAGGCGATCAGTTTCACGAGTCCGTCATTACAGGATTCGCGGCAGCTAGAGGGCGTTTGATTGTCTCAACGCACCGCGGCATCGCGTCCTTTCAGCAGGGCTCCCGTTTTCCGGCTGCTCGTGGTTAGAATGCGCCCCCGCCGGTCGGCCGCTCGACCAGTGGGCCTGCTAGCTCTATGACCCACTCCCAACTGAACGAAGCATAAGCCTTTGGCAGCCTGTTACTTCGACGTCGACGGAACGTTGGTGACCAGCAATCTGGTGCACCCGACGCTCTACTATCTGATCAACCAAGGCACGCCGCTGCAGACAGCGATGCGCGTCGGACGCGCGTTGCTCGGTGCGCCGCGCATGGCGCTGGCCGAGATGGTCGACAGGCGGACGTTCAACGAGCTCCTGTTCGCGAGCTTCGCCGGCATCAGCGAAGATCGCATGGTGCTGCTTGCGGAAGACGCGTTCGAGAACGTGCTTCGTCCGTCGCTATATCCCGCGGCGAAGGGCTTGGTCGAAAAGAGCCGCGCGGCGGGCCACGACGTGGTGCTGGTGTCGGGCGCCCTGACCGTGGTGTTGGAGCAGCTCTCGCGTTATCTCGGCGCTCAAGAAGTGATCGGCAACCGTCTCGAATTCAAGGCCGGCATTGCTACCGGTAAGCTCTTGAAACCGGTGGTTGCCGGACCCGAGAAGGCGCGCTTGATCCGCGAGCACGCCAAGGAAAAAGGCTACGATTTAGCCGAATGTTTCGCGTTCAGTGATAGCTACTCCGACGTGCCCATGCTGAGCGTCGTGGGCCATCCTGCCGCTGTAAACCCCGACAAACGCTTGGCGCTCCTGGCCAAGGCCTATAGTTGGCCCAGCTTCGATCTGAATCATCCGACATGAATCATCCCTGCCTCGTCACTCTGGAGCGCGACAGCGCTCCGCGCGTCTTGTTTTCTGGCGATCGTTTGGTGGAAGTAGACCTGCCGCCCGGGACGCGCTGCATCTACCCGAAGCCGCCTGCGGAAGGGCTGAAGGATCCGGACGCCGCGATTCGTTATGCGATCAACCATCCGCTCGGCACCGACCCGCTGTACGCGAAGCTGCGTCCGGGCATGAAGGTGACGATCGCCATCGACGACATCTCCGTGCCGTTGCCGCCGATGAAGCGCCCTGACGCGCGTGAGCGCGTGCTCAGCATCGTGCTCGGCTTGCTCGCCGATCACGGCGTCGACGACGTAGAGCTGATCATCGCGACCGGCATCCACCGGCGCATGAAACCGCATGAAATCCGGCACATCGTCGGCGACAAGATCTTCGACGCGTATCACCCCGAGCGGCTCTACAACCACGACGCCGAAGACAAGGCGAACATGGTCGCCATCGGCGAAACGCGTCACGGCGACGTGCTCGAGCTGAACCGCCGCGCCGCCGAGAGCGATCTCTTGATTTACGTGAACCTGAACTTCGTGGCCATGAACGGTGGCCACAAGTCGGTTGCGGTGGGCCTGTGCAGCTACAAGAGCCTGCGCCCGCATCACAACCCGCGCACCATCGCCGAGTCCGACAGCTACATGGACCCGAAACGCTCGAAGCTCGCGACGGACATCGAGCTGATGGGCCTTGTCGCGCACAAGCACCTGAATATCTTCACCATCGAGACGACGGTGAACAACCGCATGTTCGACCGTTCGCTCGAGTTCTTGACCAAGAACGAGGATGACCTCACGGGCAGCGAGCGCATGAAGCTGAAGGCCATGGTGATGGCCACGAGCAAGCTGCCGCAAGGCGCGCGCCAAGCCATCTTCGACAAATTCCCGGCGCCGTATGAAATCACCGGCGTGGTGGCGGGCGCGACGGACGCCGTCCACGAGCAGACGATCGCCCGCAATTTCGAGCAATACTGCGTGCCAATCGACGGCCAGGCGGACGTGCTGGTGACGGGCATTCCGTTCATTAGCCCGTACAACGTGCATGCGTTCCTGAACCCGCTGCTCGTGCAGGTGCTGGCGCAGGGTTACCTGTTCAACATGTATCGCAACGCGCCGCTCGTGAAGAAGGGTGGCACGCTGATCATCACTCACCCGTGCACCGACAAGTTCGATCACGAGCAGCACGCGCCGTACATTGATTTCGTGCACCGCTTGTTGCCGGAGACTCGCGATTCCGAAACGCTCCGTAACAAGTACGAGGAAAAGTTCGCCCAAGACCCGGCGTTCATTCAAATGTTCCGCACCGGTTACGCGTACCACCCCGCGCATCCGTTTTTCATGTGGTACTGGGGCGAGAACGGTCGGCAACACTTGGGCCGCGTGATCGTCGTCGGTGCCGACAACGAATACATCCCGAAGCTGCTCGGCTGGGAGACATCGCCCAGCATGGAGGACGCGCTGTACCGCGCGAAGGGCGGCGAGCTGCGCTCGCTGGGCGTGACCTTGCTCAAAGTGCCGCCGATCGTCATGGGCGACATGCGCTTGCCAGCCACTCCGCCCGCGCTCGGTAACGGAGGCGCATAGTGGCAACCGGCTCGATCCGGCCTACGAACGGCGCGGCCCCCAAGCTCGATCTCAAGCGCATGCTCAGCGGTCGGCGCTTGGTCGTCGTCGGTGGCACGGGCTTTCTAGGCAAGGTTTGGTGGGCTTTTCTGCTTTCGCGCTTCCCGGACATCGAGCGCATCTATTTGGTGATGCGCCCCAAGGGCGGCGCCAGCGTCGAAGAGCGCTACGCGAAAGACGTCGAGCCGAGCGCGGTGCTCGACCCGCTGCGCAGCACTCACGGTACGAACTTCAGCAATTGGATCCGCGGCAAGCTCACGGTCGTCGCAGGCGACGTAGTGCAGCCCTTCTGCGGCATGTCCTCGGAGATACGCGACGATTTGCGCGGCAATATCGACGCCGTCGTCAACGTCGCGGGTGTGGTCGATTTCGATCCGCCGCTGGACGAAGCGCTGGAAGTGAACGCGTTCGGCGTGCAGAACTTGGTCGCCTTGGCGCGCGATCTCGGTGGCGTCCCGCTGCTACATACTAGCACTTGCTACGTCGCCGGCAGCCAAACGGGCCACGTTCCCGAGATCGATCCGCGCGAGTTCCCGTTCCCGCGAGCACACGAGCTCGAGCGCTCGCACTGGGATCCAGATCGCGAGATCGCCGAGTGTTTGGACGTGATCGAACAAGCGCGGCATCGCGCGAGCGACGCGTTTCGTCAAAGCCGCTTTTTGGACGAAGCCAAGAAGAACCTGCTCGAGCGCAATGAGCCGGGCCGCGGCACGGTGCTGGACGCCGAAGTGAAGCGCGTGAAGCGCAAGTTCGTCGAAGCGCGCTTGGCCGAAATGGGCATGGAACGCGCCCAATTCTGGGGTTTCCCGAACACGTACACGTACACCAAAGCAATCGGCGAGCAGATCGCCGCACGCTCGGGTTTGCCGTTCACGATCGTGCGCCCGGCCGTCGTCGAGTCGACGTCCCACTTCCCGTTCCCCGGCTGGAATGAAGGCATCAACACCAGTGCGCCGCTGATCTTCATCGTGCGCCAAGGTGGGCTACAGATCCCAGGCTCCGACAACTACTTGGACGTGATCCCGTGCGACATGGTGGCCGCGGGGCTCACGCTCGCGCTCGGCGAGCTGCTCGAGGGCACCGCCAAGCCCGTGTATCAGCTGGGCTCGAGCGATTCGAACCCGTGTACCATGCGCCGCTTCTTCGAGCTGAGCGGGTTGTACAAGCGCCGTTACTTCCAGAAGACAGGCAAGGGCGGCCCAGTGCTCTCGTTTTTGCAGTCGCACTACGAGGGCGCCATGCTCTCCAAGAGCCAGTTCGAGAAGTACGGTCCGAACGTGATTGCGCGTCAAAGCAACGCGCTTTCCAAGCTCATGCGCAAGGCCGCAGTGGGTCCGGCGGCGCCGTTGCTCAAGCCGGCGGCCAAGGTGCTTTTCGAGTTCTCCGAGCAGCAACGCAAGGTGGGCAACGTGCTCACCGTGTTCTTGCCGTTTACGAGCCAATTTCACTACATTTTCGGCTGCGACAACACGCGCGCGGCGCACGCACGCTTGTCGGAGGCCGAGCGCGCGATCGTGGATTGGTCGCCCGAGAGTATCGATTGGCGTTCTTGGTTTTTGGATGTGCATGTGCCCGGCCTGGAGCGCTTCGTGTTCCCGCAGATCGAGGAGCGCTTGCGTCGGCCCAAGAAGGCGCCCGAGCGCCATGATACGCTGCCCGCGTTGCTCGACGAGATGGCCGAGCGCTTCGAGCTCGGTGTGGCGCTGCAGCGCACCGAAAAGGACGGCCTAAGCCGGCTTTCTTTCAGCGAGTGGCGCGAGCACTCTGCGGCCTGCGCGGCTCGCTTGATCGAAGCGGGTGTGCGCCCGGGTGATCGCGTGCTGCTCTCCGCCCAGAATCACCCCGCGTGGCCGATCTGCTTCTTCGGTATTCTCAAAGCGGGCGCGACCGTCGTGCCACTCGACGCCAACATCGACGTCATTGCCGCCGAGAACTTGCGCGAGGCCTCCGGCGCGCGCGTGTTCATCGCCGACGCGCAGGTCAAAGAGCGCCTGAGCGGCAAGCTCAACGGTGACGTGCGCTTCTGTGATCTGCTGTCGATGGCCGAAAATGGCTCGATCGGTCTCGGTGTGTCAGTCGAAGCCGACGACGTCGCGGTGCTCATCTACACCAGCGGCACGACTGGGCGCCCCAAGGGCGTGCAGCTGACGCACAAGAATCTGACCGCGTTGATCGCTTCGCTCGCGCCGCTGTTCCCGCTCGGTCGTGGGGACCGCGTGCTCAGCGTGCTGCCGCTGCATCACACCTTCGAGCTGACCTGCGGCATGCTGCTGCCGTTGTCGCGCGGCGCACGCATCGTTTACCTGGACGAGCTCAATGCGGACCGGCTGGTGAACGGCTTGCAAATGGGCAAGATCACCGCGCTGATCGGCGTGCCCGCACTTTGGGAAATGCTCGAACGGCGCATCGTGGCGCGCGTGGCCGAGCATGGCGCGTTCGCGTCGCATGTGTTCGAGTTTGCGATCGAGCTGAACCGCGTGCTCGGCAAGAACCTGGGCATCGATACGGGTAAGATGCTGTTCGGTCCGGTGCATCACGGCTTGGGCGGCCATTTGAAGTTCCTGGTCAGCGGCGGCGCGGCGTTGCCCGAGAGCACGCATCACTTGTTCGCGGGTCTCGGCTTGCACTTGGCTGAAGGCTACGGTTTAACCGAAGCTTCGCCCGTATTGAGCGTCGCGCCGGGTGGTCCCAAGGCGAAGTCCGGACACGTTGGTCGCGCAATTCCCGGCGTAGAATTGAAGATCGACGCGGCCAACGCGGAGGGCGTGGGCGAGGTGCTCGCGCGCGGTCCGAACGTCATGCTCGGCTACGCGGGCGACGAAGAAGCCACCAGCGCCGTAATCAGCGGTGGCTGGTTGCGCACTGGCGACCTCGGAAAAATCGATCGCAAGGGGCAGCTGACCATCGTGGGGCGCGCGAAGGACGTCGTCGTCGCTGCCAGCGGTGAGAACGTCTATCCAGACGACGTCGAAGCGCGCCTCGGCAAGCTCGAGTACGTGCAAGAGCTGACCGTGCTCGGCGTTCCGGACGGCCGCGGTGGTGAGCGCCTGGCGTGCGTGGCAATTCCGGAGACCACGGAAGACGTGCCGCGCGCCCAGCGCCACGAACGCACGCGCGCTTCGCTGGATGCCGCATTGCTCAAATTGCCGAACGGTCAGCGTCCGGCACTGATTCTGGTCTTCGACGCACCGTTGCCCAGGACCTCGACTCGCAAAGTGAAGCGCGGCGACGTACGGCGCTTGATTGAACGCGCGCTGGCAACTAGCGAAGCTCCCCCGAGCTCGCGCAGCGGCACCCGAGACGGCGCTGCCTCGCTCGTGCGGGCCGCGGTCGGCACCATCGCTCGTCGCGATCCAGCGCAAATTAGGCCGGATATGACGCTGCGAGGCGATTTCGGCTTCGACTCATTGATGCTGCTCGAGCTGCTCGTCGCGCTCGAAGCGCAGCTTGGTCACTCCTTGGACGCCGAACGCTTGAGCGCCGCGACCACCGTGGGCGAGGTAGAAGCCGCGCTTCGCGAAGTCAGCGATTCGCGCAAAATCGCCAGCACCTCCAGCATCGAGCAGGAAGCCGACAAGCCGCTCGAGATCCCGCCTGCCCTGCGCGACGCTGCCATGCACTGGATGGGTCGCGCGCAGATGGGCTTCTACGACACCGTGCTACGCACGAAGGTCACCGGTCGCGCGTTCATCCCACACAACCGCAGCACGATCATCGCTGCCAACCACGCCAGCCACTTGGACATGGGCTTGGTGAAGTACGCGCTCGGCAGCTACGGCGAAGACTTGGCTTCGCTCGCCGCACAGGACTACTTTTTCGAAGGCAACCGCTTCCGTAAGGCGTACTTCGAGAACTTCACGAACCTCGTGCCGATGACGCGCAGCGGCTCCTTGCGCCAAGCGCTCCGCCAAGCAGGGGATCTCCTGGAGCAGGGCAAAACCGTGCTGATTTTCCCGGAGGGCACGCGCAGCTCGGACGGCGAAATTCACGAATTCAAGGCTTCGCTCGGGCATCTGGCGCTGCATCACAACAAAGACATCGTGCCGGTTTATCTCGGTGGCACGCACGCTGCGTTGCCGAAGGGCAGCACGGTGCCGCGTCAGCGCGAGGTCGAAGCGCGCATCGGCTTGCCGCTCTTGGCCTCCGAGCTCAAGCGGCTCACACACGGTTTAGCGATGAGCGAAGCGTCTCGCGTCGTGGCTAAGCTCGCCGAACGCGCCGTCAGCGAGCTCTCCAAGGGCCGCGTCTTGAAGCTCGAAGACCTGCAGCCCAAAGACGTGGTGGCCCCGCCACCTGTGATCCTGGACCGCACCTTGGCGCCGGTGTTCCAAGAGCTGCAGACGCGTTTCGTTGCGGGTAGCGTCGAGAAGCCCGTCAGCTTCTACTTCTCGCTAGGCGACACCGAACGCTGGAGCGTGCGCATCACGCAAGACTCCTGCGAGGTGATCAACGGCAAAGCCCTTAGCCCCGCCGATTGCGTGCTCAAGACGTCTCCCGCGATGTTCACTCGCATCGTGCGCGAGAAGTACACGCCGTCGCCGGCGGAGTTCGTCGCGGGCGCCGTAAAGTCGAACAATATTCAACTCTTGTTCACGTTTCAGAAGGCTTTTCAGCTGTCAGGAACCGGAAATTGAGCGCGCGAGAGTGCTGCCTGAGTATTGATGGTCACGCGTCACGTCGCGCCCGGCAAAGCCTTCGGCGTCGCGTTCCGCAACCCGCAACCGCCGGCGACTGGTTTTCAACCGCCAAGTCGCCAAGGCCGCCAAGTCGCTCAGAGCGCAAAAGGCCAACAGGGGGATTGGGGTTGCGCGAGCAGCGGAGCTCGAGCGCATCATTCACGGCTTGCTGCGAATACTACGACGACCTGAAGACGCCGTCCCTCACGAGCAATCACCCTTGGCGATCTTGGCGACTTGGCGGTTCGTCTCTCAGCGACCAGCCCGTGACTCGGGCTACGCGACGAGCAGCGTGTGCCGCGCCCGCTAACCACCAAACCGATCTCGTCATGGGGGCTTCCACATGAAGCTCTGGGTAGGTGGCGCGACCGGCTTTCTTGGCGCGCATCTGGTGCGTGTACTGAAGGAGCAAGGTCACGAGCTGGTGCTCGCATCGCGTTCGGGCGGCGAGGTCGAAGGCATCGCCGTGCAGTCGGTGGACATATTGGATCCCGCGTCAGTGGAGGAGAGCGCGCGCGGTTGTGACGGCGCGTTCCTGGCTACCGGCAAGGTGTCGCGCGATCGCGACGCGGGTGAGGAGCTGCATCGTGCTCACGTGCTCGGCACGCGTAGCGCTTTGTCGGGTCTGCGCGCGGCAGGCGTGCGGCGCGTGGTCGTGGCCAGCACCAGTGGCACGTTGGCCGTGAGCGGCAGCGCGGATCAGATCGGCGACGAGAGTGGCCGAGTGCCGCTCGAGCTCGTGGCAATGTGGCCGTATTACCGCACGAAGCTGTATGCCGAGCGCGAAGCTCTGGCCGCGAATTCGCCGCAGTTCGAGGTCGTTTTGGTGAACCCGAGCTTGTTGCTCGGCCCCGGGGATCTGCGGGAATCGTCCACTGGCGACGTTCGGCTATTTCTCGAGCGGGCGATTCCGGCGATTCCGGGCGGTGGCATCGCGTTCGTCGATGTGCGCGACGCGGCGCGCGGCATGTGGCTGGCGTTCGAGCGCGGTCGCGCGGGTGAGCGCTACATCCTGAATGCGAAGAACATGACGCTCGCGGCATTCTTCCAGCGCTTGGAGCGCATCGCGGGCGTCAAGGCTCCGGCTCTGCGCATGC
>DATCFJ010000810.1:0-5206 GCA_036509605.1 Polyangiaceae bacterium
CGGGCTTGAACTTGTCGACCTTCAGCTCGAAAGCTACAAGGCACTGGAGCGCGCGGTGAAAGAAGACAAGGTCGAGCGCGAAGTCCTGGTTGCCGACTTGGACCGGGTACTCAGAGCCCACGAAGCAGAAGTCGCGGCCGAGCTCGGTGATGAAGCGACCGAGGTTGCGTAGCAGCGCGCCGTGCAGGTCGGCCTCCGAGTGGCCGTCCTGCATCGATAGGAACTCGAGGCTGTAGGCGTTTTTCAGCTCGTCGATTGCCGTAGGATGGAGTTGCGCCACCGCTGGTGACACTTTCTTCGCAGCGGGGTCGCTCCGCAGGATCGCGGCCGATTGGATCTGCCGTTCGAGCTCGCGCTTAGTCCACCTGTCTTTGATGGCCGCGAGCAGGTAGAACTCGCGCTCTTCGGGACGCCGTGTCTGACTGAGGATGATGAGGTGGTGTGTCGAGGGCAATTGTGTCACCAGCAGTGACACTTTCTTCTGACCCCGGTACGCCTCGAAGAACTGCCGCATCCGAAAGAGATTCCGTCGCGTGTAGCCGCGCATCCCGGGGTAGCGGCGAGCGAGCGTGGCCGCGAGCTCGTCCACGACGCCGGCGCCCCACTCGGCGCTTTCGATCTTCTGGCTCAAGTACGCACCGAGCTGCCAGTACAGGCCCACCAGCTCGGTGTTGACGGCTTGGTAGGCGCGCCGACGCGCCGCTTCGATCAGCGCCAGCACCTCGGCGAATCTCGCTTCAGTTTCGAGGGCATTCGATTGTCGCCGCGCTGCGGAGACAATGTCCGCCCTGGAGCTTGCGGCAGAGCGCGTCTTTCTCGGCAACTCCGAGACTTTCTTCGCCCCGGCCTTCGCGGGCTTCTTAGGTGACGGTTTGGTCATCGCGCAACCCCTTGCTCGGTGCCCGGCGGGTGTAGCCCCAGCACGCAACGACGGCGGACATATCAACGGCGCTGAGCATCTAGGCGCGTGATCAATTGATCGATCTGGGCTTCGCGCTGGAAGCGTTGATCAGCAGTCAGACCAGAAAGCGCTCTGGTGTAAACGTAGTAACCATCGACGACCTCAAGCATCGAGCCCTCACGGCGCCGTATTCGTTCATGAACGGTGCGGTCGCAAGACACTATGGTCTGTCGGTTCAGCCCGGCGGCGAGAGCACGTTCGTGAAGGTGGCTCTAGACGCCACCGAGCGGTCCGGAATTCTCACCCTCGGCACGTTCCTAGCGGGATTCTCGGGGCAGACAGATTCGAATCCGGTGTCGCGGGGGAACTACATCCGCGAGCGATTGCTGTGCGCGCCCGTGCCGCCGGAGCCGCCTGACCTGCCGTTCCCCACGCCGTCCGTTCTTCCGCCGGGCCTCACCACCCGGCAGCGAGTCGAGCTATTTCATTCCGTACCCGCCTGCACCTCGTGCCACGCGCTGATCGATCCCTTGGGGTTCGGGCTGGAGAACTTCGATGCGGTCGGCAACTGGCGAGCGAAGGATGGCGACGCGCCAGTCGATGCCTCGGGCACGATCGTCGGGGCAACGGACCCGACCACGAACGGACCGTTCAACGGTCCCGTCGAGCTGGCACAGAAGCTCGCCTCCAGCGGCGACGTTCGAGCCTGCGTGGCGGCGCAGTGGTTCCGCTGGGCCAACGGGCGGATGGAGAGCTTCCCGGTCGACGCGTGCTCGCTGCTGACGGTCAACCAGCGTTTCCGAGCCGCGGGCTACGACATGCGGGTGCTGCCGCTGGCGATCATCACGACGGACGCGTTCCGTTACCGCAGCGCAGGGACGCAATGAGTCAGCCACCGACGAAGTTGACTACGTCAGCCGTGGCTGCCAAGTAATTCACCAGCGCAAGGAGCGACCGCAGGCCGGAGCGCATCTCGGGAGTGATCCATTTCCAACTCTGCACCGATTTGAACATGGCTCGATCTCCTTCCGCGCTCCGTCGCGCGACTTGCGTTGGGTCTCTTTTTCCAAAAGGCCCTTGCGCGGACTGATGCGTGGACTGCCGAGCTTGGACGGCGTCTGCTGCTCCGAATCGCGCAAAAAGCTCGGCGCGAGCGGAGCAGCTGTGGGTGAATAGGTCGGAAGGCCTGATTGAGTATTGAGCCACGAGAAGGCCGAGTACGCCGTGCACCGAGCTGCTTTTTGCAGACGCTGAACTCCCAAGAAGGCAGCTGACGCGCCTCTGGTCGTGGCGGCTCGTGTCAGTCGCGTGGTAGCTAAAGGCCGATGAGCCGTCACATGGGCATCCTCTTGTCGCTGGTGAGTGTGGCCGCGTGTGCGGGGCACGCGCAGGTCTCCAGCCCATCGGAGCAGCCCGACGCCGCGGCTTCCCGCCCGGCGCCTGACAACGGCGCTCTCACTCCGGAGCTGCGATCGACGAAAATTTCTTTAGACACCGTTCTCACCGGGCTCAACGCGAACGACTCTGCCGAGGTTTGTCGGGCTGTCGGGGAATGGCGCTTCCGTCTCAATCCTCAGACGTGCCTCGCGTTCGTGCAATCGGCGGTCATCATTCAACCAAGGTCAGAGGCGGAAGATCGTGCACTCTGCTCAGAGAACCTCAAGATATGCGGCACGCCCCCGACAGAGCCAACACCGGCGTGCACCAGTCTTCCCGAGACCTGCACGGTCACCCTCGGGGAGCTCGACCATTGCTACGCTGATCGGGAACGGGCACTCTTGGCGATACCCAGCTGCGAGATGATGACTCGCGCGCTGGCGCCAAGCTCGCCCGGCGCGCCCAGCAACCAGCCGTCATGCGTCAGTATCAGCGCCGCGTGCAACAACGTCCTTTGACGGCAATTGGCCGACGAAGATCGGGAAAGCTCTGTCTCCTACCCGTGGAGTAGCTTCGCGGCGGCCACGCCACCGGCGCCGCCACCTGATGGGGAGCGCAACCGGTGACCAGCGCACAGCCGCCCGCTCCTAGCGCTGCGCTCGCCTTGCGCCGCGTTTCGGCTGTTGTTCTTTGGCTGCGGTCACTTTTCGCCCGACTCCTTGCCTTCATTCGGCGCACGAGAGGGTACCGCCTAGGCGATTTCGAGGGCCGGAGAGCCCGACTGGCGGATACCGCCAGTCGGCTTGTGCAACATTTGTCACGACGCGATGACTCTTAGGGGAAATGTGACACACGGTAGCCTGCGAGGGTGATGCAGTCTTGCCTCGCTCACCAGCGCCGTGATTGATCTGGCGTGGCGGCGCGGACCGCCTCTTCCCCAACCCGATGAGGTTACGGTGATCACAGCGCACTTCAGCATCGAGCGGCTCGCGCGTCTGGAAGCCCAGTCGGTAAACGCAGCGCTGGCCTGGCTTGCGTTGGATCCGCACGGCCCGGGTTCGGAGAGTCTCGGTTCGTCGCTCGCGCGGCGAGCACTCTTCTCATGCATGGTCGAACGGTCCCTGCCGATCCCGCTAACTCTACTGGGTATCCGGTCGGTGCTCCTGATCGACGACGAGCCGGCCGTCCTGCGCGCGACGTCGCGCGTGCTGCGGCAAGCCGCCCCCGACCTGTGCCTGGCGCTCGCAGAAGGCGCGAATGAAGGGCTTTTGCAGGTAGCAAGGCTAAAGCCCGACGCGGTCCTCGTCGATGCATATATGCCGGAGATGAGCGGCGTCGACGTGTGCTCTCGAATCCACGGCGCGCGCGCTACCGCGGATCTGGCGGTGGTGGCGATGACCGCTGATCCAACCCCGGAGCTTGCTGTGGCCTTTGCTCGCGCAGGCGCCTTAGCGTTTCTCGAAAAGCCGGTCAATGCGCCGGTGCTGTTCGAAGTTTTGTCCGCCTACTTAGTGCCGCATTCGGCTGGAGATCGGTAATGACCAAGCATCAGGCTGTTGCGTTCGAACTAGATGAGAGCCCATCCGGAGTGGTTAAGGTTTTCGATCCAAATGGCGCACTCGAGTCGCAGCCGAGGCCACGCGAAGAGAAGGAAGAATTCAATCGGCCGCGCCGCTTGCGCGCGCGGCGAGTGCGCGCGGAGGAGATGCAGCTCGATGGTCTCGAAGCGAGCGGTCGCCACAGCACGCTCGGTAGTATTCGCGCTGTCGTCGAAGACCTGTCTTTAACGGGTGCGGCGCTTTTCATCGCAGGTGGCGCTGCAAAGTCCAGCCTGGTCTTGAACGGCGACCGTCTTGAGCACATGCAGATGGTGTGCCGCGGTGCGGTGCTCTACGAGGGTGACGCTCATGTACGCCGTGTCACCGAGCGTGGAAACGACTTGATCATTGGGGTCGAAGTTCGAGAACGCACGATCGACCTGTCCGAGCTGTATCGCCTGGGAACGAAGCATAGCTTTTCCGAGCGGCTGTACGGCGCCTTCGAGCCACAGGAGGACGACGTATCAGACGAATTCAAGGTTTGGGTCAATGACCTCCGCAGCTCTTTGGAACGCGTCAAGACCTTCCTCGACGCCGAGGAAGCGGCGCTCGCAAACTTGGATCTATTCACGCGCCAGCAAACCTTGAAGACCTATCTGGAGGGCGCAGCTCCGCGCTTGATTGACAAACTGAACGGTGCCTCGCGCGAGCTGTTCTCGCTGGTCTCGAACCTCGCCGAAGATCAGCACCCCATTTATCGCAGCTACTACAAGAAGCAGATCAGCGAGCTCATTGTCCATTCGCCCCTACTGAAGCGCGCGTACACGAAGCCCCTCGGCTATGCGGGCGACTACGAGATGATGAATATGCTGTACCGCGACCATGCGGAGGGCGAGTCACTGTTCGGGCGAGCGCTGAACCTGTACGCCGCGCAAGAACAGGCGGCACAGGCGAACATCAATCGCCTGGATTATCTATCGAAGAAGCTCCGCGCCGCGATCGAGGTGCGCGGGCGCGTGCGAGTGGCGAGCATTGGCTGTGGTCCGGCGCGCGAGCTGTTCGTTTTGCTCGAGCAAAGCCCCGAGCTCGGCCAGTACATCGATGTGGCTTTGATCGACCAGGAAGAGCGAGTCCTCACTTATTGTGAGCGCACGCTCTCGCCAATAGCGATAAAGACCGGTGCCAAGGTGCACTTCATCAAGGAATCCGTGCGGCGCTTGCTGACGGCCAAAAAGCTGAAAGAAGCCCTCGGGGAACGCGACTTCATCTACAGCGCCGGGCTGTTCGACTACTTGAATACCCGCAGCTTTTCGGCGCTGTTGTCGGTGCTGTACGAGGCCCTGGCCCCGAGTGGCCATTTGGCGATCGGTAACGTTGCGAGTAACAATCC
>DATCFJ010000811.1:0-3569 GCA_036509605.1 Polyangiaceae bacterium
TCGATGCCATTCGCGGTCCAGGCGACAGCGCCGAGGGTTTGGCCGGTGGCGTTGGTCAGCGTCACGACTGTCGCGCCGACTTGCGCCAGGCTCATCGGGTCCAAGAAGCGTATGTCGAAGAAGTCGTGATTCGTCGCGGCGACGCTCTTGGTTTGCACGTTGGTGTCGGCTTGGATGTGCAACGTCTGGGTTCCAGGCGGCAGCGTGATCTCGCGGACGAGCTCGTCCACGGCCGCGACGGTCGTTCCGCCGAACCAAGCGCACAGGATGCCGTCGCCCGGAGCGGAGTAGGTAGTGCCGGAACTGCCAATGCAACCCAAACCAGTGCAGTTGTAGATGACGAAGTCGTCACCGTTGTTGGACCAGCCGACCGCGTCGCCTCGATCCACACCGTCCTCGAAGCTGCCGTTGCCCAACGTCTTGCCGGCTTGGATCAGGGGACTCGACAGCGTGATGTCGACTTGTTTGCAGTCGAGCGTGGCGTCACACCTGTTTGGTTTGCAAACGTTGCCGCTGGCTGTGCACTTGGTGTCGTCTGCGACGTGCTTACACACGTGGTTCGTGCAGGTGTCGTTGGTGCAGGCGACGCCATCGCTCGCGCAATCGGCGTCTTTCACGCATGAGTAGCAGCCAGCGATGCCGGTCGTATCGCAAGCCGGCGCCGCGAGGGTGCAGCCCGAATCTTTGGCGGGGGCGATCGCGTCGTCCAGGCAAGCCAGGCACTTTTCGGCGTTCGCCGCGCCGTTACACACGCCCGAGCTGCACGCCTGGCCCGCAGCCACAGCGCTGACGACGCAGCTCCCAGCGGTGCATTTTTCGGTCGTGCACTCGTTGCCGTCGTCGCAGTCGAGGTCCTTGGTGCAGCCGGCACACGTAGCCGCTGTGCCGGTGCCCGTACAAACCGGCGCGCCAGCGGTGCAGCCTTCGTCTTGGCCTTTACCAGCTGCTGTATCTCGGCAGCGCACGCACACGGCGTTGTCGTCGCACGTGCGGCCGGTCCCACAAGCCTTGCCCGCTGCGAGCGGCTCATTCTTACACGCGCCGGCCACGCAGCTGTCGACCGTGCAATCGTTTTGATCGTCGCAGCTGTTCGGACACGCTGCACCGCCCACGCCAGCGTTGCCGCCAGTGCCCGCGCTACTGCCGCTGCTGCCCGCCGTGCCTCCGGAGTCGTTCGTGCCGCCGGCGTTCATGCCCGCGGCACCGCCCTCAGGACCAGTACCGGCATCCGCTCCACTTCCCGCGTCGGCCGCGGTGCCTGCAGCCGCTTGACTCGTTGCGCCGGCGTTGCTCGACGCGCTTCCACCAGCGACACCGAAATCACCCAGGCCGATCAGATTGGCACAACCCGGGACCAAGCCAATGAACGCCGACACCGACGCCAACCCAACGCTTAAGATACGCTTCGAACCCACGATAGAGCGAACGCTAACACGGCCCCAAGCACCTTTCGACAGCCACGAAAATGGCGAGGCTCTCGCACACTCCCCTCCATAGACCTCATAGCCTGTTTGTCGCTGCGGCGCGCGCGCTTGGTCATCGAGTCGTTCGCCGAATGATGCGCCGGTCGTTCGGCTCAGGGCACTCAGGCGCACTCGAAGCCTGGGGGCGACCCTCACCGCCTTGCTGAGAGCAAGCGCAAACCGCGACTCGCTCAGACAGCCGCGTCTCCGCTCGGGCTAGAAATCGCGTTGCCACCGTGCGGTGTTCGCGCGAGCGCAACCGTCGCAATGCGACACGCGGGCACGCTCTGGGCGCAACGTCGGAAACGCGATCGCAACAACGCGATTGGCGACGAGAGACGTTTGTGCAACGGTGAATGCAAAACGTGAAAAGAACTTCAGAGGCAAGGCGTGCGACGTATACGTTCGCGTGCAATGGTGCCGCAGTGCGGCCTTCCGCCACGCCCTCTGGAGTGACGAATCGCGGCTGAGCCCTCGCAAATGCGAGACTGGCAGAAAACTTGCTTCGCCAAATAGATGGAGCTTTCGCTGAACCACGAAAAGACGTTCTGGCCACGCTTGATGCAAGTGGTCTTCGAGGAAGTCGAGCCGCTGGCTTCGCGTCGAGTGTTTGCGCAGCTCGCCGCCGGCTTTCCCACTCAAACATTCAGCCGCGCGCGCACCGCCATGCTGCGCGCCGCCGGCATGCTCATCGGTGAGCGCTCGTTGGTACAGGGTCCGTTGCGGATCACCGGCAGCGGCAACCCGTGCCAGGATTTCTCGATTGGAACCTACACGCTGATTAGTGGCGCCCTGCATGCCGACATCGGCGCGCCAATCCGAATCGGGGACAACGTTCGGATCGGCCACGACGTGTCGCTGCTGACCGTGGATCACGAGGTCGGTCCCGAGGAAATGCGCGCCGGAACGCGCAAATTCGGACCTATCGAGATTGGCAATGGAGCTTGGTTGGCTTCCCGCGTCGTGGTGCTGCCGGGCGTTCGCATCGGAGCCGGCGCTGTCGTCGGCGCAGGCTCGGTAGTCACCCGGGATGTCCCTGCCAACACGCTGGTCGTTGGCGTGCCGGCGCGGGTCGTGCGAAATTTGACCCCGGCCGGGCCGGCCAATCCGTTGAGCGACACCCTGGAAGAACCAGTCTCTAGCCGAAGGTTTCTGCGCCACTGCTGAGTGCGGCTCGCGGTGGCCGCCGCTTTGAGGCATGCTGTGGGGCCTTGCTCAAGCGCGTTCTGATCGCAAACCGGGGTGAGATTTCGGTTCGTATCTCGCGCACACTGCGCGAGCTCGGCATTGAAGCCGTTGCCGTGTACAGCGCCGAAGATCGCGAGGCGCTGCACGTCCGGCGCGCTGATCGGGCAATCGAGCTGCGCTCTCCGCTCGGCTATCTGGACGCCGAGGAGCTGATTTCGGTCGCTCGGCAAGCCGGTTGCGACGCCGTGCATCCCGGCTACGGGTTTCTGTCAGAAAACGCAGAATTCGCGGCAGCCTGCGCGATGGTCGGACTGTGCTTCATCGGTCCGCCGCCCGCCGCAATCAACGCCATGGGCTCGAAGCAGCGGGCGCGTGCGCTGATGGCAGCTTCCGGAGTTCCGATCATCCCCGGCGGAGACGCGCGCACATTACTCGAAGCCAGCACGACAGCGGCGCGCGTCGGCTACCCCGTGCTCGTCAAAGCCACAGACGGCGGTGGTGGCAAGGGCATGCGTCTGGTCGCGTGCGAGGCCGAGCTTGCTTCGGCGCTCGAGCGGACTCGCAGCGAAGCCAAGAGCGCCTTCGGCAGCGCCGACGTGTACATCGAGAAAGCCATCTCGAATGCGCGTCACGTCGAGATCCAAGTCCTCGGGGATCAACACGGCCGAGTCGTGCACCTGTTCGAGCGGGATTGCTCGATTCAACGCCGACATCAGAAGATCATCGAGGAGACGCCCTGCCCCGTACTGAACCCGCAAACGCTGGCTCAAATGGGCGAAGTCGCCGTGCGCGGGGCCAGTGCGATCGGCTATTTTTCCGCAGGAACCTTCGAGTTTCTACTGGCTCCCGAGGGCAGCTTCTATTTCTTGGAGCTAAATACCCGGCTGCAAGTCGAGCATCCAATCACCGAGCTCGTCA
>DATCFJ010000812.1:0-2394 GCA_036509605.1 Polyangiaceae bacterium
AAGCCGCAGCCGCAAGCACTCCGTGCCCGCAGAAGATCTTGGCATTTAGGATGAACGAGCCTTCGAAGTGCCCACGCCGACCGACCGCGTTCGTTAGCGAGCCCGCGCGTCGCCGCGTCCCCGGGCTTTGGTGGCGTGCTCATCGGTCCGTTGCGCTCTTTCGACGCTAGAAACGCGCGGTGTCGAGCGGCTGCTTTCGCCGCGACGAGGACTCTACACATGCCGCTACCTTCTCCACCCCCGACTCGACGTATCCCTAACCCGGCCTCTGGTGCAGAAACGCTCAGCGTCGAAGGGTTGTCCGAGCTAGCGCGAGCTAGCGCTCCGGGCGTGCGGAACGCCGCGCAGGGCGCTCAGCAGATCGGCGGGGCTGAACGGCTTCTGCAGGAACTCTACGCCGGGCTCGAGCACGCCGCCGTGCGCGCTGGCGTCCTCCATGTAACCGGAGATGTAGAGAATGCGAAGGCTCGGCCAGAGGGCGCCGAGCCGTTTGCCGACCTCCCAGCCGCTCATGCCGGGCATGACTGCGTCCGTGATCAGGATGTCGAATGGTCCCTGTGCGTCGGCAATGCGCAGGCCCTCGGCGCCGTTACTGGCGACGAAAACGCGATAGCTGGCAAGCTGGAGAGTGCGCTCAATCACGCTGCGCACGGCGGGCTCGTCTTCGACCACCAACACGCGCTCACCGGTGCCCGCCGGCGCGACCGAGGCGACCGGCAGTGCGGGCTCGGGCTCGCGGGCGTCGACGCGCGGCAGGTACACGACGAACGTGGTGCCTTGCTCGAGCACACTGTGTACAGTGATGTGGCCGCCGCTCTGCTTGACGATGCCGTAGCAAGTCGCAAGCCCGAGACCCGTGCCGCTCTGTCGCGTGGTGAAGAAGGGCTCGAACACGTGCGGCAGCGCATCGGCTGAAATGCCGCCCCCGGTATCGGAGACCGCAATGCGCACGTACGACCCGCGCGTCGCCTCGAGCTGGCCATGGGTTTGGGCAGCGCTGAGCTCAACATCCGTGGTCTCCACGCGGAGCTGCCCACCACGCGGCATGCTGTCGCGCGCGTTCGTTACCAAGTTGAGCAGCACCTGCTCGAGCTGACTGGCATCGACCTTCACGCAAGCCGAGCTGCACAGCTCGACCGTGAGCGCGATGTGCTCGCCCAGCACCCGTCGCAGCAGCGAATTCAGGCGCTCGATCAGCGAATTGGGGTCGATCACCTTCGGCTCGATCACCTGCCGACGCGCGAACGCCAATAGCTGGGCGGTGAGCGCCGCGCTACGCTCCGCCGCCTCGCGGATCTCCGCCAAAAACAGCTGAACTTCGTCGAGCGACCCGGCACGCGTCGCCAAGGCGACGTTGCCCAGGATGGCCGTGAGCATGTTGTTGAAGTCGTGAGCCACGCCTCCCGCCAGGCGCCCAATGCTCTCCAGCTTTTGCGCCTCCAGCAGGCGCGCCTCGAGCACGCGGCGATCGGTGATGTCCTGCACGCTGCCGACGATACGAAGGAACCTGCCTTCGTGGCCGCGCGTTGCCACGCCCGTCGCAGCAACCCAGCGCACCTCACCGTCGGAATGCACGATGCGATGCTCGAGCGGGCCGTAGCGCCCCGTCAGCACCGCTTGCTCGAGCGCCTGGGCAACGCGCTCTCGGTCTGCCTCGTGGATGCGCTCTGCGAGCATCCCGCTCAGGTTCGGCGACGGCGAAGCCTCGTCTACACCGAAGATCTTGCGCGTGGTTTCGTCCCACGTGCCACCTCCGACAGGATCCATCGTCCAGATGCCGAGGCCGGTAGCGTCGAGCACCACTTGCAAGAGCGCGCGGTTCTCTTCCAGCGCCGTCACGTCGGTGGCGATCATGACCATCGAGGTGACCTGGCCGTTCTCGAGCACCGGGCTGACGCGGGTCAGATAGTGCCCAACGGTGTCGACCCCAGTACGCCCGAGCGTGGCGTATTGCTGCACTGTGCCGGTCTCGCGTGCTCGCGTCATCGCCTGCCAAGCGCGTTCGCGAAACTCCGGAGGCACGTAGGCGTCGGCCGACGTGCCAATGACGTCGCTCATCTGAAACCCGGCAGCCAGCCGATTCAAGTACAGGAATTTTCCGTCGACCGACAGGCAGGTGATGAAATCTGGCGCGCCTTCCAGCATCAGCTTGAGGCGCCTGACTTCGTCCTCGAGCGCTCGGATGTGGTCGTCCTTCGAATCGGTCATGAGCGGCCCCAGGCGTTAGACAAGCCTCAGAGGCTAGCCCAGGCGCCGACGCCTGCAACAAGCATCTTTCGCGGCATTTGGCTATCCTGTATGCACTCCTTGGCTTCGTTCGAGTGCTTCGTTCGAGTGCTTCGTTCGAGTGCTTCGTTCGAGTGCTTCGTTCGAGTGCTTCGTTCGAGTGCTTCG
>DATCFJ010000813.1:0-7702 GCA_036509605.1 Polyangiaceae bacterium
AAACGCGCGACGCGCACGAGTTCTACGTCGCTCTGTACGCCGAGAAGCACAAGTGGAACGACCTGACCGCGACCGAGCCCGCGTGGATCGTGCGCCTCACCGACGACGAGGGCACTGAAACCGCGCCCTCCGAGATTCAAACCATCAAGAAGCCCGGCGCGATCGAGCTGACCTATTTTCCGTACACTACGCCCTGGCGCAGTGCGTTTCGCATCAGCTTCCCCAAAGTGCGCGCCGACGGCCGGCCTACGATCTCCGCTGCTGCGCGCTGGTTTGGCCTGCGTTTCGCGGGCGCCCAGGGCAACCAAGAGCTGATCTGGGAAGTGAACGAAAACGCGCACGAGTTCTCGTCGCTACGCGTAACCCCGCGCCTCAATTGAGCAGCGAGCCGCTAGCTCGCGAAAATCTCGAGCAGTGGCGGCACGCTGAGCAAGAGATCGTGAGCCACGCTGCGAGCCGCGAAGAGCACGAGCGCGCCGCCCTTGCCCGCTCGCGCGTCACGCGGCGCTTTGCCGTTGGACAAGACCTGCGCTCCAAACATGAAATCGCCCGGGCCGAGCTCATCCTCGATCGCTTCGCCGTCTACGATTTCGATTCGGCCCGCGGCGACAATGTACATGCCACCGACCGCTTGACCCTTCGTTGCGAGGATTTCGTTGGGTAGCAGGCGCTTGATCTCGCAGCGACCAGTGACCATCGATCGCAGTGAGTCGTCGAGACGTTCGCCCATCGGGCCCATGGCAACGCCGGCCAACGCTTGAAAGCGATCGGCGAGTGCCTTCAGGTCGTCGACTACCCACGGTGAATCGCGAACCGAATCCTTGATCAGCGTGGCATCCCAGACGGCGACGTCGGTGCCGCTCTCAGCGGCGACCAAGCGCAGCGCCACGCCCTCCTCGAGGTTCCCTTCACCCCAAATGATGTCGCCCTTGGCGGCACGCGCGCATGCCAGGTCGGCAATCGCGGGCATGATGTCGACCGCGCCCTTGAGGACCAGCGCCAGCCCAAACGAGCTCACTTGTTCTTGGGCGCTCAAAGCCTCGATCCGCACCTCGCGGACCAGCCGAGCCTGAGCTTCTGGCGGCAAATCCTCGAGGCCGCGCACCTCGCCGATCACGAGATCTCCGATCTGCGGGTCCTCCTCGGGCTCAGGTTCCGGCTCAGATCGCAATCCGAGTTGCGCGAGCGGACGTCGGCTCGACGGAAAAGCGAGTGGATCGTCGAGTTGCGGTTGCGTCACCGGATCGTCGCCGTCCTCGTAGTCGATCGTGCCAGGGTTGACGCTGGCCTCGATCGGAAACGACGGCAGCGGCTGGACCGGGTCGAGCTCATCATCGTCGATCTCGTCGTCCTCAAGGAGCTCTTCTTGTTCGAGCTCGCTGATCAGCTCGATCCGCGATTCCGGTTCCTCGATAACAATCTCATCGAACGACTCCGGCTCGACCTCCATTTCGAGCTCATCGACCGGCGCATACGACGGCAACGGCGCCTGCTCCGGCCTCGCGCTGAGCAAAGCGTCGATATCGCTGCCACCGCGCCCACCGGTCGATACCGGTGGCGGCCGCGAAAAGGCCGGCCGCGTTCCAATCTTCGCCGTGAGCTCGTCGGCAGCGCGTCGCAAGTCCGCAGCGCGCCAGACGTTGCTCTGCTGGTCGGCGGTATCGGCCGCTCGTCGCAGCCAAACGATGGCATCCGCTTGCGCCCCGCGTTGCCACATCACCTTCGCGGTTTGCAGCGCCCAGGCCACGTCATCGTCGTCGTTATCGAGCGGTTCTGGAAATCGCGACGAGAGAGGCTCGGTCATGTGGCGATGGCTCGTGTCATAGCGCGCTCGATCAGTGACCGAAGCTTATACACGTCCAATCAGGATGGAAACAGCCCGCATATGGGCCAGCTTCGTTGGTTTGGGGCCGGGGCCCCAAACTCCGGGGTGGGGCCCCGATGAATTACGCGCTCCGTGATCGCCGAAGGGGGGCACGTTATCGGGCGCGGGGGTGACTCGCTTCGAGATCCCCGAAGGGGGGAAACCCCCGATGACTAATGCGCGTGGACGAGGATCTCGCGATCCTTGGCGCCGTTCGGCGGTCCAACCATGCCGCGTTTTTCCATCATTTCCACAATCTTGGCGGCTCGGTTGTAGCCGACGGTCATCTTGCGCTGTAGCCAAGATGTCGAACAACGCTGAGTCTCTGCCACGATCCGCACGGCTTCATCGAAGCGCGGGTCGATCACCTCATCGGCTTCCTCGTCCGCCCCTTCTTCGTCCGGGCACAGCAAGATCGCCTCGTTGTATTCCGGTGAGCCCTGAGCGCGCAGGTGGTCGGTAAGCAAGCTCACCTCCTCTTCGCTGACGAATGGGCACTGCACGCGCTGGGTGTCGTTCGCGCCGTTCATCTTCACCAGCATATCGCCACGACCGAGCAAGAGCTCGGCGCCCTGCTCGTCTAGGATCGTGCGGCTGTCGACCTTCTGCGCCACGCGGAAGCCGATGCGCGAGGGGAAGTTGGCTTTGATCATGCCCGTGATCACGTCCACGCTCGGGCGCTGCGTGGCCAGCACGACATGCATGCCAGCCGCGCGGGCCTTCTGTGCCAGGCGCGCGACGGACACTTCCACCTCTTTGCCCTGCTGCATCATCAAGTCCGCAAACTCGTCGACCACGATCACGATGTACGGCAGCTTCTGCGGCAGATTGTGGCCGTCGAAGCCTTCCTTCGCCGCTGGGACCATCACCGTCTGACCGTTCGCGTCGATGGCTTCCACTTCTTCGATCTTCGGCGGCGGCAGCTCACCTGACGCGACCTTGGCGACCCAGCCGTTGTAGGTCGTAATGTTCTTGGTGCCCGCATTGGCGAACAGCTGGTAGCGGCGTTCCATCTCGTCCACGGCCCAGCGTAGCGCGGTCGCGGCTTGCTTCATGTCGGTCACGACCGGAAGCAGCATGTGCGGAATGCCGTCGAACGGCGCGAGCTCGACGACTTTCGGATCGATCATGAGCAGCCGCAGCTCGTCGGGCGTGCGCTTGAACAGCAAGCTCGACAGCATCACGTTCAGGCCGACGCTCTTACCGGCGCCAGTCGCACCGGCCACGATCACGTGCGGCATCGAGGCCAAGTCTGCGTAGAATGGCGCGCCCACGATGTCGCGCCCGAGCACCACCGGCAGCGGCGCTTTCTCGGCCAACTTCTCGAAGCGCTGGTCCTCGATCAGCTCGCGCAGGTTGACAGCGATGCGCTCGTCGTTTGGTAGCTCGAAGCCGATCCGGTTCTTGCCTGGAATCGGCGCGATAATGCGAACTTTGCGCGACAAGCCGAGGGCCAAGTCGTCGGCCAGGCTGGCGACCTTGCTGACCTTGGTGCCCGCCTCGCACGAGACCTCGTATGTCGTCACGGTGGGGCCCGGGTGGATCTCTTCGACCTTGCCGACCACGCCGTAGTCCGCGAGCGTCTTTTCCAGGCGCGTCGCGTGCTCCAAAATCTTCGTGCGGTCGAGCACGTTCAGGTTGATCACTGCGGGCTGCAGGATCTCGTACGAGGGCAATTGGAAGGCGCCCTTCTTCGGCGTCTTCCGCACAACTACGACTCGCTCCACCTCGAGCGCCGGCTTGGTGTCGATGATGCGCGGCGCGTTCGATGCCGGCTCCGCCAGAGACGGAGCGCTCGGAGCACTCGGAGCACTCTTGGTCAGCGCCAGCGCCGGAGACGGCGAGCCGGAAAGCGCCTGCTCGAGTGCCGAGCCTTCGGAGTCCGCGCTGTCCGACGCAACGGTTCCTGTATCGGGCAACGCAGCCGGCAGCTGAGTCTCGTCGTCACCTAAGTCGAGGCTAAATTTCGCGACAACGAGGCCGCGCCCACCGTCGATGGGCACCGCTTGACCCGCGCGAAGTCCCTCCGAGATCGCCAGCGGTGGAGTGCCCGTGTGGTCCATCGGGATCCAGTCGCTGTCATCGTCGAGCGCCAACAAGATTTGCGCCTCGTCGGCTCGTGTCTCGATGCGCGGCAGCGAAGCATCACGCTCGGCTTGGCGTTGTTCAGAGCGCAGCTTGCGCGCTTCGCCCCAAGCACTCGTCAATCGACCGACCAGTGCCTCTAGACGCAACGCGAGCAGCCGAGCCAACTCGAGCGCGCGCTGACACCCGGCGATGAACGAGAAACTGCTGCGTCCAATCAGGATCAAGCCGACGATGGTCGACGCGACCAAGAAGGAGCCGAGCGTCGAGAACGCCTCGCGCATCAGCTCGCCGAACAAGAGCCCGACGTTGCCGCCCGCCGGCGCATTGCCGAAGACGACCGCCTCAGGGGTGGCCACCTGTACCAACGCGGACAGCACGATCGCCACCACCAGATCGCCCGCCACGCGCAGCCCGAGCGCGTGCGGCCGCTGACCTCGAAATAGCGGCGCGCCGCACAGCGCGATCTCGAGCGGCAGCAGCCAGGCCACGAGCCCGAAGCCCTGGATCAAAAGCGCGGCTACATTACCGCCGGCCGGGCCGACCCAATTCGCGCCGTGCACCGAGGCATCGAGCGGATCGACCCTGGCGGTAGCCAAAGACAGGAAGAGGAACGCTGCGCCCGTAAACAGCAGCAGCGCTGCGGCTTCGTACAAGCGGCCGAGTGAGCGCGAACGAGGCCGTATTTCGGCGGATGAAGCCTCGATTGCCGGCCCGCCAGCCGCGGCGCGAGACGTGAACAGCTTTGCGCCCATTTGATTACTTCTACCTACATCAGCTTACCCGACGAGGCAAGTTCCGAAAGGCGGCTCGGGCATCCCGTCGCGTGCCTAGCCGGCCGCTTGAGTCGGACTGCACTCGGGCGGTACTATCACTCTCTCCGGTATCGGGTGAGCCGGGCAAGAGCGCGGCAGCGCGGACACCGCGGCCCAACGTGGCTGGAGCTGATCTGCTCTCGCAACCTCGCAATGCCCCTAGCTTTTCGCCACTTTCTGCAAGACGACCAAAAGGAAAACATGTCAGGTCACGACAGGACGCTGCGACTGAGTGAGGGTGTGGGGGCGAAGGGCCGTTTCGCTACGGCGATCACAGTGGCAGCGGTACTGACGCTGGCCGCCGGTTGCAGGACGAGCGAAGACGACGTTCATCGCTGGGCGAACACGGCGCAGGGGCCGCGCAAGCTGGTCGCTGTCGTTACCCACGACAAGTACCCGATGGATCTCCGCATCGACGCAGCCGAAACGCTCGTGAGCATGAAGCCGCGCGGCGGTCGTCGCATTGGCATTCAGGGCACCGATGAGCAAGAGGGCCTGGTCGATGCGCTGGCGCAGATGCCGCCGACGCAGCGGACAGCGTTGATCGGCAAGCTGATCCCGAAGCTGCAATCGGAAATGGCGAAGCCAGCACCCGTGCAGGTGGTCGGCCAAGCCGCGCAGCCCGATCTGTCGGTGCCGTACAAGGACGCGGCGTTCGCTATCCTGACCCACGACGACGGCGCGCTGATGCCAGACGAGAGTCTCAAGAAGAGCGTACGCGACTCGCTGGCGGCCTGGTGCAGCACTGATTTCGCGGACCGCTTGGACGATTCGTCGCAGTTGTTCGGGGTAGAACAAGTGCTGCGCGAGCTCAAAGCCGACGGCGTGCGCACCCTGCCGGATCAGATGATGCCCGGCGCAAACAAGCTCGACCGCATGTCGGACCTGATTGCGGAGCTGGGCGACCCCGAGACGAAACTGCGCGCCAGCCAAAAGCTCGTGGATGTCGCCAAGAGCGTGAACTCCGACGCTTGGGTGGCGCAGAAGCGCCCGGGCGTCGAAGCCGCCAACAAGCAGTCGAAGCTCGCGCCGACCGAAGATCAACTCAAGGCTCAGCTGGCTCAGTACCAAGAAGAAGAGCTGCTGCGCGTCTTCGGCTCGATGAAGAAAATCGGTGGTAAGCCGGTCGTCGATTACTTGCTCGGCTTCGTGCAGGACAAGAACGCCCTCGAGAAGCGTCGCACCGCCGCGATGGCCGCGCTGCAAGGCAACCTCGACCGCAACAACGCGGCGCAAGCTCAGGTCACCTTGAACATCGCCGGCGACCCCAACACGCCGGACAGCCTGCGCGACCTCGCGCTGGCCCGGGTGGGCGAGTTCCCGCGCGCGATGGTGGTCGAAAAGCTGTACGAGCTATTCAGGAACGAGAACTGGAAGGTGCGCTGGGTCGCAGCCAGCCTCGTCATCAAGATGAGCGACGCCAGCCAGATCCCGGAGTTTATGACCCGGCTCGGTCAAGCCGAGGGCTTGGCGATCACCGAACCGCTCAGCTACGGCGGCCTGTTTTCCGACCTGAAGGGCCCGCCAAGCCCCGCAGACCTGGCCGACAAGTACGCAGCGGCCGGAAATTCGGTGCCGGCGCGCCTAACGGCGCTCAGCTACTACTATTCCTCGGGTACGCCCGCAGACCTGCCCAAGGTGGCTGCCTTCGAAAAAGACACCACGGCGACGCCGAAGTGCAAAGCTGACGCCAAGGAATGCGAGTGGAAGTGCACCGTGCGAGGCGCCAGCGGCGAAGAGACCAAAGAGATCAAGACCGTTGGCGACTTCGTGGAGTTCTGCGTGAAGCCAGCCATGGAAAAGCGCGGCAAGGGAGCCGCGAAGTAACGTTGCCTCGCCTCGCAGGATTGTGCGCATGACTTCGGATCCCAACAAGAAGACCACGCGAACGTTTCAGTGCCGCGAGGCGCTGTGGCAGAAGTTCGAGCAGATGGCGCGCGAGCTCGAATGCTCGGTCGACTATCTGATCAACGACTCGATGAAGCAGTACGCGCGGCAGCGTGGGTACGGCGCGACGGCGGGCGGCAATCAGTCGATCCCGCCGCCACTGGTAGCGCCCTCACCCTCTTCCAGGCCGACTGCTGACAACACGCCCGTGCCCGCGCCGTTGGCGGCCCCGCCGCTGCCGCCGGTCGCGGCCGCAGCCCCGCCGCGCGGCGCGCCGCCTCCACCCGGGGGCCGCTCGCAGAAGCGCTCGTCTGGAGCGCTCGCCGCCGCGCCGCCGCCTGCCGCAGCGCGCAAAGCACCGCCGCCACCGCTGGCGCCGTCACGCAGTATTCCGCCGCCGCCTGGAGGCGCAAAGCCCGCGCCGCCGCCAATGCCGCTCGCGCCCTCCACGCCCAGCCAGCCTTCCGGCACCCTGAGCATCACCTACCAAGGTGAAGTCTTTCAGGTGACCAAAGACCGCTTCATCATTGGCCGCGGTAAGCAGAACAGCGATCTGACCATCAAAGATCCGAACGTGTCGCGCCAGCACGCGATGATCGAATTTTTGACCGGGCAGTACTACATCGTCGACATGGGCTCGACGAACGGCGTCGAGTACAACGGCCAGCGCGTGCAGCGCAAAGTGATCAGCGACGGCGACACCTTCAAGGTGTGCGACCACGAGCTGCGCTTCTCGTTTCAGTGACCCGCACGGCGCTTCAGCGCGCAGCGCGCTGTGCGCTGACGGCGGCGCTCTGGGCGGGGTCGCTCTGTGCGGAGCCCAAGCCCTGGGTTCCTCAAGGCCAGATGCCGATCGCCGACTGGGTGCGTAGCGCGGAGGTCACGAGGCCCGACGAGCCGCTCTATCAGGGCCCGAGTACGGCAGAGAAGCGGCGCGGCGCATTGGCTCGCGGAGCGCGCGTGCCGGTGTTCGCAGCCCGCAAGGGCCCAGGTTGTGGCGGCCGATTTCTACTCGTCGGTCCGCTCGCCTGGCTGTGCGAGGACGGCGCGG
>DATCFJ010000814.1:0-5337 GCA_036509605.1 Polyangiaceae bacterium
CACGAAGCGCGCTCATTGGACATCGACCCGAAAACTCTGCCAGTCGACCCCGCCGCGATCGTCACGAAGCACGACCCACATGAACACCGGGCCAGGGTCCTTGGGGGCTGTCCAAGTGTTGTCACTGGTGCTCTGAGTGAACTCGCTCTCCACTCGCCCGGTGTGATCGGTGTCGAACGAGCCGCCCGTCGCGAACCAAGAGACGCGCATCGATTCGTGGCGACTGACCAGAACGTGACTGCGTGGATCCAAGTAAGCGAATGGCTCCGAGCCGGCGCAACCCTTGGGAGTGGTGCAATCATCCGGGCAGTCCTGAACGGCTTCGCCGGGGCTGCAAATGCCGTCACCGCAGCTTGGCTCGGCGGGACAACTGGGCCAACTCGCGCGCAGCGTGAACGTCTTGGAGGCGTCGAAGGCGAGCGGCGTCTTTGCGTCGACCGCGCTCAGCGCCTGGTCTCCCAGAGTTGGACTGGTGACTGACGCGAGCTGCGGGTTTTCGTTGACCTTGGTGCGTGCGTGGTAGTCAGCGAACTGTTCGTTGGTACTGCCCGCCAAACCGCAAGTAATGCGCGTTTCGCCGAGCGTCGGGATCTGTGCGCCGTCGGCGCTGACCTGCAGGATCAGGGGCTGATAGTAGCCGCCCGTGGAGTCCGCGTCGGTCGGGCGACCCTGCGTCTGGTTCACGGCGTTGCCGCTCGCATCGACGCTGGTACCGCCAGCGGGGTGCGGCACGTCCGGTCCGAACTGCGCGCAACCCGTCACGGGCAGCTTGCCCATCGGCGAGACGCCGCTGCCAAACGGCACGATAATCGAGGTACCGCCATCGGTATCGACGGCGCCGCTACCGAAGCAAGCGGTGGCGACGTCGTTCAGCTCGTTCGTCGATTTCGGCTGGGTGCAATAAGTCCACTTGGCTCGCGGCGAGTCGACCGTACCTTGGTCGTCGACCACCAAGATCCGGTACGCGACATCGTTACCAGGCAGGGTTTCGGCGGGCTCTGATCGGATCGCGAGCACGCGCGGACCGACCACCGACGACGAGCGATCGGAGAAGGCCGGCGTGCAAGCAAAGACGCAGGGCACGAGCAGGAAAGCCCCGGCCATTCTAAGGAAGTTCACCATTCGAACCTCGCACCCGCGACCGGCAGCGTGGGCAGACCGGTGATGTACGCGCGTTTGGTATAGTTGTAGTTGTACACGACCTCTTCCGGGTTCGAGCGGTCAGTGACGTTCTGCACGTCGAGGTAAACCTCGGCCTTCCACCAGGCGCCTTGGAAGCGCTTGGCCACGCGCGCGTCGGCCTGCACGAACGCGGGAATGCGCTCCGAATTCTGCTGTCCGAAGTTCGGCTCGTACAGATCGCGCCGCGTGCTGTAGAACGCACCCACGACTGGCGTGCGCGGGAAGCCCGTGGCGTAACGGAAGCGCGCTCCGACCTCGAAGCCCTTGCCGAGATCGTATGAGCCGACGACGGTGGCCACGTGCGTTTGATCGTAGTCGAACAGACGCCAAGCACTTTCCGGGTGGTCTTTGCGCTCGCTGCGCATCAAGGTGTAACTGACCCAGCCGAAGAAGCCGCTGGCGAGCTCTTGGCGGAGCAGCAACTGCGTCCCGTAGGCGCGCCCCTGGCCTTCCTGAACCAGGGCTTCCGCGAGCAGCGGCGTGCTCGAATTGCTGCGCGTCACCAGATCGGCACTCTTCGAATAGAACACGACTTCTTCCACCGACAGGTGGTCAGTGAGCTTGAAGTTGGCTCCGCCGAGCACGTGATAAGCGTGCTCGATATCCAGCTGCGGATTGCCGAATACTGCGGACAAATCCGTGCTCTGTGGTGACTGATGATAGTAGCCGGCAGCCGCCTTGAAGCCGAGCCGAGGCACCATTTGATACGAGACAGCAATGCGCGGGTCGAGCGCGCTGGTCTGGTGCGTGATACCCGTGCCCGGAATGTTCTGAACGGTCGGCAGGCGGTGATCGGTGCCGGTAATGTAAGGCTCGATGCGTAGGCCCGGCACCACGTGCAACGTGTCGCCGAAGAAGCTCACGTCTGTCTGCGCATAAGGCGCAATGGAGACGACGGTCGTGTTCCACGAATCGCCGTTGACCTGGCCTCCCGGCGGCTGGCCGAAGACCGAGTAGTCGCCCTCGCGCGCGGGCAACGTCACCGAGCCGGCGCGTGTGAGGTTCGAGAAGCTGCCTTCGACGTCGACGCCGACCGTGGTCACCATGTGCTCGCCGATGCGGCCCCGCCAGCTCGAACGAACGCCGAAGACCCGGCTCTTGGTGTCGAGCTCGGTCGGAGTGCCACCGAAGGACTCCTTGGTGTTGGTGTGGTCCACACCGACCCAGGGCGCGATCAGCACGCTCGCGCCGTCTTCGAGCTGCTTCTTGTAAGAGAGGCCCACGCGGCTGAACGAGGTGAGCGTGTAGTCACTCTTGGTTTGTGCGGGGTCGTCGTTCTTCAGGGTGCGCGTGAGGGCGTCGCGCGAGGTCAGCGCCAGGACTTCGACGGTCTCGTTTTGGCCGAGATCGCGGCTGAGCTTCACTTGCGCGTCGTAGTAGTCCGGGATTGGTACGAAATCCCCGACGTCTTTCGACGTAAACAGCGTGAGCGAGCGATCGAGGTAGCTCTTGCGAGCGGCCACCGCGATGCGCGTCGAGCTCGACAGCGGTGCCTCGACCATCGCAGCCGAGTCAATCACGTCGGCCGCGACGAAGCCGTGTACGCCCGTGGGGCGCAACGCGCGCGTGTCGATCGTAACGAGGCCACCAAGACCACGACCATATTCTGAACCGTAGCCGCCGGGCGCCAGGTTGATCGCGCGCACGAGGTCACCCGCGAATACGGAGCGCAAGCCACCACCGTGATAGAGTAGCGGGATGTGAATGCCGTCCACGTACACGCGTGTGTCTTGGGGCGCCGCACCCCAGACCACGAGCTGTCCGGAGCCGAAAGACGCGCGGGCCACGCCGGGTAGGTTCTGCACTACCTTCAGCGTGTCACCCTGAGTGCCGGGAACACGGCGGCCTTCTTCCGCTTTAATCTCGGTGGAGACGACCTCCTTCTTGACCTTGGGCGCAACAACCACGATTTCGAGATCCGCCTCCTCACCGGCGGCTACCTCTTCTTTTGGTTCGAGCGAGTACTTGACCGAGAGCTTCTTGCCCTTCTCGAGCTCCTCTTCGGTCGTCACCGTGGTCAGGTTTGGGCCGCTGATGGTGATGACGTGCTTGCCGAGCGGGACTTCCTGAAACTCGAAATGCCCAAGCTCGTCGGTCGTCGCTTCGCCGAAACCCTCGATCGCGATTTTCACGCCGACAATGGGCTGCTTGCTGAAGCGATTCTTGATGTAGCCGTCGTAGTTGATCACGGGAGTCGGCGGCTCGACCGTGAACACGAAGTCGTAGCGGTAGGTGATTTTCACCGGCGCCGGCTTGTTGTCGATCTCAGCGGGGTCGAAGCTGAACTTCTTGACGGCTTCGAGCGCCGCTTGGTCGAAGGCTGGGCCAGCGGACTGTTGCACGACCGCGTCGGCGACCGCGCCCTTGTCGTCAATTGCGATCTGCAACACGACAGAGGCGGTCTTGCCGGCGGCTTTCTCCGACTCCGGGTAGGGCGCTTCTTCGAAGTGAACGAGCTTCGGCAGCTTGGTCAGCTTCGGCTGATGGCCGGGCGTTTCTGCCGAGTTGGCCTGCGCGAACACCACTCCTGGTGCGCACAGTGAGGCGAGCAGCACGGCCGCCCCGAGTAACTTCTTGACCACCTTAGTCTCCAAGCGCGAAGCGCACCGAAATCACGAAGCTGGAGGGCACCGCTTTACCGCAACGAGTCGCCGGGCTGAAGCTCATGCGCTTGGCTGCCGCGAGCGCGGACTCGTCCGTACCGTGGCCGAGGCCAGACACGAGCAACGCGCCTAGAACGGCGCCCGAGGCGTCCAGCGTAATCTGAACTCGAACGCGGCCTTCGATGCCGGCCGCGCGCGCATCCTCGGGGTAAGCTGGCTGCACGAAGCCTTGCTGCTTCGCTTTGACCATGTCCTCTTGGCAGTCGTCCGCAGCCACTGTGGGTCGCTCGGCGGCGGTGCCAAACGTCTTCTCTTTGTGAGCGATGGGCGCGGCGGCAGGTTGCGCGGGGCCGCCCATTGGCACAGCGATGCCGCCCGGACCAGCCACGCCGTTGCCCGACAAATTGATACCGAAGTCCGGCATTGCAGCGAGCGCCGGATGTGCCGCGGCGATCGGATCCGGCGCAGGCGGGGCAACCGGCGGCGGCGCCGCCTTCGCGGGCGCGAGCGGATGAGACAGCATTTCTTTCGGGGCTTCGATCGGCTTCGGGGGCTCGGGCGGCTTGGGCTTTGCCTTCTTCCTCGCAGACGACATCATGACCGCGACGTGTTGCGAGCCGAGGTTCGCCTTCTTCATCGCGCTGAGGCCGCCGAACGCGAAGACGTGCACCGCCACGCTCAGGACCCCGCCAGCGATGTAGCCGTACTTAGCCCAGCGCATGACTCAGTTCGCAATCTCGACGTTGATCGCGAATTTCGTGATGCCTTCGACCTTTGCCAAGTCGATGACGTGCACGACATTGCCGTGCTGCACTTCCTTGTCGGCAGTGACGATCAGATTCAGATCCTTGTTGCCGGCCAAAGCACCGCGCAGATCGTTGATCAGGTCCGCTTCGCTGACGGGCTTCTGGTTGTAGTAGGTCTTGCCGTCTTTGGTCAGCGTCACAGCCGCGATGGACGACACGGAGTCCGTCTGGCTCGCCGCTTTGGGCAGCTCCACCTTGAGGCTCTGGGACACGATGTATTGCGCAGAGACCATCATGATCACCAAGAGCACGAGCATCACGTCCACCATCGGCGTGACGTTGATTCCGGAGATCGGCGCACGCCGACCGCCGCCTGAGCTCATTGTTCCAGCCATTGGCTTACCCTTTCAGCCCAGCTCGGGTTGTTCGGCGGCAACGACGCCACCTTCGAGGGATTCGGCTGCCTCGGACTCGCTGTACGGCTCTTCCGCGAGCGCGCGGAACTCCGCGATCAGCTTGGCGTCGGCTTTGAGCAGCGCCAGCAAGTTCTTGCCGATCAGCGCGATGTTATTCTCCACCGTGGAGACGCGCTTCTGCGTCAAGTTGTAACCAACGACTGCGGGAAGCGCGACGATCAGACCCACGCCGGTCGCGATCAGCGCTTCGGAGATGGCGACAATCACGTTGCCCATGGCGGCTTGGTTGCCACCTGCACCGCTGCTGCCGAGCATGTGGAAGGCTTGAATGACGCCGATCACCGTGCCGAATAGCCCGAGGAACGGCGCGTTGTTACCGAGCGTGCCGAG
>DATCFJ010000815.1:0-2997 GCA_036509605.1 Polyangiaceae bacterium
CTTCGCGCCGCACTGCCCCGAACAGTCCGTATCAATCGCCTCCGCGGGACACGGCTCGTCCCCGGGCCCCGGACCGCTCGTCCCGCCTGCGCCTGCCTCGCTCGCGGCCGCAGCGCCGCCTTCCGCAAGCGCGCCGCCAAAGCCAGCCGGCCCGCTGCCTCCGCTGCCGGCCTGCCCCCCGCAGTCGCAAGCCGTCCATTTCTGATCGCTACCGCAAGCCTGGCCGCCCGCGCATGCACCGGGCCCCACGCAAACACGAGTGTCACCCGGAGTACATTCAGCCGAGTTCGTGGCACCGGAGGCACCAGCAGCGGCGCCAGACGCGCCGGCGGCTCCTGCAGCGGCGCCGGAATTCCCGGCCGCGCCATTGTTCGGACCGTCGCTAGTCTTCGAACCGCAGGCCGAGGCGAGCAACCACGCGGCGCTGCCAAGGAGCAAGAGCCCGATGGAGTTCGAACGCCGGCGCGATTGTGCAGGCAAATTCGCTGATCGGCTATTTGAAGAGTTCATGACTTTCTCGACCCAAATCTAAGAGGTCCGCATAGCGCCTGTTGAAATGCCGTTGCGCAATTCAATCCGGAGCAAACGATTCACCGCAACCGGCGAACGTCGCCAGCACCACCCGCATATCCGTCCGCAACACACCTGACGGCAAACAAAGCACGGCGCAACCTCGCTCACGGCCCCGCGCTCTCGCGCCGGGCGGTTGGCATCACCGCCCTCGTCATATTCGCGGCGGCAATCGCGATGTTCGCGCTCTGAGACTAGCCCAACTTCCAGCACAACCGTGCGAGCCGCAAGGGCGCCACACTGGACCGTTCAGTTCGGTGGCTGTAACCTCGAGTAGTCTCCTTCGAACCCGAGCGGCATGCCACAAAAAACCCGCGCCGAGTCGGCTTCCGAAGCTCACGAAGCTGCCTCTGATGCCGACGTGAACGAGGCGGCCCGTCAAGAGCCGCTCATGCCCGAGCTCCTGCGCGCAGCGCTCGAGTGCATGGACGACTCGGTGGTCATCGTCGCGAGCGACAGTCGAGTGCTGTACGCAAACCCTGCTGCGCAGCGCTCACGCCCTTCGGAGATCCTGACGACGGCCCGCGGCCTGGCCGGCTACGGCGTCTTCCTAGCAGACGGTGTGACGCCGCTGCCGCTCGAGAACTCACCGGCAACGCGCGCGCTCGCCGGTGAAACGGTCGTGGGCGCCGAGGTCGTGCGTCGGCTGCCCGAATTGGCCGAGCAATCCTTCAGTGTGAATGCATCGCCGCTTCGAGACGCCTCGGGCAAGATTGTCGCGGCGGTCAGCGTGGGTCGTGAAAACACCCGAGCCCGGGACGCGCGAAGAGCGCTGATGAACAGTGAAGCGCTGTTTCGGACCGTCGTGCGCAACCTGCCCAATGGAGCGGTGTTGCTGTTCGATCACGATTTGCGGTACCTGATGGCAGACGGCGGCGCGCTGCTCAACAGCATCGGGCTCTCCAGCGTAGCGCTCGTCGGTAAGACGCTCGCGGAAGTAGTCACGCCCGAGCAGCTCGTGGCCGTCGCCGCGCGCTATCGCGCCGCCTTAGCCGGCGACGTGCAAAGCTTCGAAACGGTTCGCGCTGAAAGAACCTACGCGATCGAGATCGTGCCCGTGCGCGACGAGCGGGGCGAGGTCAACGCGGGCATGACTTTGATCTACGATGTCACCCGCCACAAGCAAACCGAGCAAGCGCTGCTCGAGCAGACCTTGCTGGTCAACGAGGAAGCCGCAAACGTGGAGCTTCTGCAGACCATTGCGGCCGCTGCGAACACCGCACAAACGGTGCGAGAGGCCTTCCAGATTTGCCTCGAGCGCGTGTGCGCGTTCATGGCGTGGCCCATTGGGCACGTGTACCTTAGACAAGGTGACGTGCTGCGGACGTCCGGTTGGTGGAACAACGACTCCGCGCGCTTCGCCGACTTTCGCGAGCAAAGCGCAGCGCTCGAATTTGCATCCGACGACGACATGATCGGGCGCGTGCTCGGCTCGGGGCTCGCCACATGGCTCAAGGAATTGCAGAGCGAAACCGACTTTTTGCGCGCTCGTTCTGCCGGCGAGGCGGGCATCCGTAGCGGCTTTGCCTTTCCAGTCTTGATCGGCGACGAAGTGGTGGCCGTGCTCGAGTTTTACTCCGAGCGAAGCGAGGAGGCTGATCTGCGGCTTTTGACGTTGATGGCCAACGTCGGCACTCAGCTCGGCCGCGTCGTGGAGCGCGAGCGCGCGCGCGAAGCAACCCTGAAATGGGCCGAGGAGATCCGAAACGCATCGATCCGAGACGAGCTCACGGGTCTTTACAATCGGCGAGGGTTTCTCGAGCTCGCGCGGCACGTCATCCAGCAGGCCAACCGCTCGCGTACGTCGGCGCTGCTATTTTTCGTCGATCTCAACGGCATGAAGCAGATCAACGATCAGCTCGGACACGACGAAGGCGACCGCGCCCTGTGCGATACCGGGGACGTCCTGCGCGCTACCTTCCGCGCTTCGGATGTCGTCGCTCGCCTCGGCGGCGACGAGTTCGTCGCGCTATTGCCCGAGGCAAGTGCCGCGCAGCTCGAGCTCTTCGCGGCGCGCATCGAGGCAAAAATGTCGCTCCGTAACAGCAAGGCAGACCGGGCATATCGGCTGTCGGCCAGCGTCGGGGGAACGGCTTACGACCCGTCGCAACCTGAAACCATCGAAGCACTGCTCGTCAAAGCGGACGCGCTGATGTACGAGCAAAAGCGCGCCCGAAAATCGCGGTTGGCGCTCCCGTAAGGTCTCGCTCGACTCTCGGCGTGCTCGTCGATTGCGACTCGACTCGGGCGCTCCGGGCGGGCATGCTCGAGCCATGCGCCAAGACTGGATCAGCAAAGCCGGTGCCCCGGATGTCCTCAAGTGCGCGAAGCGCCGGATCCGCAGGCCACGCCGGGTGAGGTGCGCGTGCGGGTGCGAGCGAGCGGCATCAACTTCTCGGAGCTGATGGCGCGCATGGCCTGCTGGCT
>DATCFJ010000816.1:0-4423 GCA_036509605.1 Polyangiaceae bacterium
AGAACAACACCATCGACGCGGCCGCGACGCTCGCCGCAGCGGCATTCGCCGGCAAACCCAGCATTCCGACGTACGTTCTCGGCGTAGGGCCCAACCTGACGGATCTGAATAAGATCGCCATGGCGGGCGGCACGAACACCGCTTTCCTAATCGACACCAAGGGTGACGCCGCCGGGCAGCTGGCCAAGGCACTGGCCAGCATCCGCACGACTGCAGTGCTCGGCTGCACGTACACCATCCCTGCCCCACCCGCAGGTCAGACGCTCCAACCCGGCTTGGTGAACGTCAACTACACGAGCTCCAAAGGCGTGACGAGCAAAGTGACGCAGGACCCGGCAGGCACCACCTGCGCCAAGGGCAACGGCTGGGAATATTCAGCCGACGGCACCGAGATCAATCTGTGTGGCGCGCTCTGTGACAGCGTCAAAGCCGATCCGGGCGGCAAGCTCCAAGTGCTGTTTGGGTGCGCGACCGAAGTGGGCATGCCCCCCAGGTAGCCGCGCCGTCGGCGGCTACTCCTCTAGTGACTCGGCGGCGCGAGCTTGCAGCGCCGCGAGCAGCGCTACCAGTTCGTCGTCGAACGCTGGCCCACGCACGATGGGGCGAGCAAAGGCGATGCGCGCGCTGACTGCGCCGAGTGTATCCTGCAACGCTTTTAGGCCGAGCAGGCCGCGCTCGGCAATCGGCACCGAGCTCGTGATCGCGCACAGCTTGCGCTCGAGCTCCCCTGAGCCGATGAGCCAGTCGATCGCGTTTTTGAGCGCGCCTGGCAAGCTGTGTCCGTATTCGGGCATGGCGATCAACAGCGCGTCGCTCTTGCGCACCGCTTCACGCAAAGCGCTGACGAGCGGTAGCGAGCCGCCCTGCTCGAGATCCGGATTGAAGTGCGGCAGGTCGCGCAAACCGTCATACAGCAGAAGCTCAAGTCCAGCGGGCGCCAGCGCGGCGGCACGCTCGAGCAGCGTCAGGTTGCCCGACTTCTGCTGCAGGCTGCCGCACACCAACAAGATGCGCATCCTATAAGCTCAGCACGGTCTCAGCGGCGCTTTCCGAGCACGCCGCTCATCAGGCGTTGCCAGCCGTCGTGACCGAGGGCGCGCATCGTGCGCACATTTTTGTCTACGATCTTTGACGCATCCGGAAACACCGCGACGGCGCGTTCGACGCTCGCTTCGCGCAGCAAGTGAAGCATGGGATAGGGCGAGCGCGTCACGTAATTCGCCAAATCATCGCTCGGGTTTCCTTCGAAGCGGTAGTCCGGGTGAAAGCTTGCGATCTGCAGCTCTCCGACCAGCTCGAGATCTTCCAACACCAGATCGGCGACGTGCAAGAAATCGTTGTAGTCCAGAAAATCAGGCAGGGCGCGGGGCAGAATCAGCAGCGTCGTGTCCACTGTATTTGGGTCGGCGTCAGCCAGACGGCGCAGCTCATTGAGCAGATCCTCGAGGAGCCGTTCCGGCGTCTCCGCACTGCTCACGAAGTAGCGGATCTGATCTTTTGCGTGCACCGTCTTCGCGAACGGGCACAATTCCAAGCCGATTACGATCTGCGAGAGCCAGTTGCGGGTCTCCGCGATCACGGTCTCGTCGCTGGGCCAGGGCTGATCCATGGGCACTCGTCTAGGTAGTTGATAGTCCGCGGCTAGGCTAGCCTGCCTTCGCTCTTGCCATGTCTTCCGCATTGTTTGCCCCGGTTTGCGCGATCACGACCACCCGGCGGCGGCGCTTTTTGTGGGCTGCCTGGTGGACTTTTGCGCCGACGCGCAGCCCGTTCCGCAAACCCGACGCCTTCGAGGGCGGCGCGCGCACTCGCGAGGAAGCGCTGCGAGGAGCCGAGCGGGCCGCGGGCTGCAAGCTGCTCGAAATCGAAGGCAGCTGGGCCAGGGCTTGGTCCAATGTGTTGGCGGGCCAAGAGCCGTGGCCGTCGAAGCGAGCACCGGCAGCAGACGAAGCCGTGCGCGTCGCAAACAGCGTGGCCGCGCCGTCCGTGTGGCAGACCCTGGGCCTCACACCGAAAGCGACGACGGCCGAGATCAAACGCGCATACCGGCGGCGGGCGCTCGAAGCCCACCCCGACCGCGGCGGAAGCGACGAAGCCTTTCGCGCGTTGCAATCTGCTTATGAATCGGCGCTCAAGCGCCGCGCCGCGCGACCACACAAAATCAAGCCTCGCTAAGCGCCCAGCTCTGTAACCAGCGAAGCTCACCAGTTCAAGAACTGATCCCAAAACACGATCGTACCGTCGACGTTGGCGACGAAGCGAACCATGCCGTCGAGCGAGATCACGACCGCCAGCCCGGCAGGGTGCGCGGTCACGAAACGATATGCGGCTCGGTGGCGGGTGCCGACGGAGTTCGCGGGCTCCGATGAGCGGCGTTCGCCCTCCACGTCGAGCGCTTGCTGAACGGTGTCTGGATAGGGTAGCTCGCCGGACACCTCGGCGCCGAAGCCAATCAGCTCGAAGCGTTTGTTCAAGAGCACCGCGCCGTCGACTGCGGCCAGGCCGCTGATCAGCCGACTCAGCTCGAAGATAGACTGTTCGACGCCGATCACGTCCGGAGTGTCGGCTGCCAAAAAACGCTGCAAATCGACCGCGCCGTCGCCGTGCTTGGCCAGCGCGTCGAACAAACGTTGCAGCAATGTCCGATAGCGAAAGCGCGCCTCGTTCTCCCGAAACGTGTACTTGAGCTTGAGCGGGCCCTGCCCGCTCAAGGCGCAGGTCCGCAGCAGCTCGTCTTCCGCAAATAGCAACAAGCCGCCATGCCCGGCTTGCCGGATCAGGAAGATGGCGCGACGCACCATGTGTTGCGAAACCACGCGCACCAGATCCGCATTCAGGCGGCCCCCCTGGTGCGTCGCTTGAAACTCGGCCTCGCTGGTACGCGCGTCGCGGAAGAGCTTGCCCAGCCAATTGGAGCCGAAGACATCCGTGGTCGTGGCTTCGATCATGCCGTGCTCGAGCGAGGCGACCAGATCGGCGCCGGCGTACACGCCGATCCTTCCAGCACCCAGCACGTGCACGACGGGCAGGAGCAGGTTCTCCTGGCGATTGCGTCGCCCGCCCCAAGTGGGCGCCAGCCAATTCGCGCCGGTGTGCACAATCCCCCACATGCTCCACTTGTCACCTTTGCCAGTGACGCCGATCAGGCTCGAGTGAAAGGGCGCGGCCGGGCTCAAACGCCGCGCCGTTTCCGGCGTGAACGGCAGCGGCTCCCAGAACTCGAGGTTCAGGAAATCGCTCGCAGCAGCCGACTTGGACAAATCCTCGACGCTGCCCGAGACCAAGCGAAAACGCACGGTGCGGCCTTCCTCGTGCGCGAGTGAGGCTTGAAAGCTGGTCGACAAAAGCTCGCTCAGCGCTCGGCGGTCGAGGGGCAGCGGGATCGCGCTCGGCCAATGGTCGAGTACGAAGTCGGCGAGTTGGGCGGGGTAAGCGTGCACTGGGTGCGCAGTCTAACCCAACTCCGGGAAATGCCGACGGAGCGGCACTGGCGTGCCCTCTTTCCGCCAGGCCAAAGCCTGCTACGCTTGAGGCATGTGCATCATTTGCATCGACTTCGATCGCGGCGCGCTAAAGCCCCGAGAAGCGCGCCGAGCCCTGCGCGAGATGCGTGAAGGCATGGACGCCCAGCACATCAAAGAAGTCGAGCGGAAGCTCGACGACGCCGAGCCCGCGTCGTCGCCCGAGCCCGGCAACTGAGCGCGATTGCTGATGCGGGAGGCCTGCTAAAAACCGCCCCGCGCCCCGCGCCCCGCAATGGGGGGGCTTGAGCCATGCGGGTTCAGTCCGGAGCGCTCCTGCGCTAGTCTGTTCGGTTGGCAATGCTCTCCGAACCGGCAGAAGAAGCGTTCTCGACCCTTGCAACCTCCCTCGTCGGACAACCCGAGCTCGAAGAAGCAGTCCGCGACCGCTGGCGCACGCGAATTCGCGGCTCGGGCAGCGGTCACCCGGACGTAGCGCTGCCCGAGCCGCTGCGCGCCGCGGCCGATCTGCTCGCTCACGAGTTGCCGACTCAAACCCTCTCCGCCGACAGCGCGGTCGCGCTTGGCAGGCATTTCGCGACGCCCAACGGACCATTGCTCTTACTCTGGTGCTACGCAACCACGTGGCGGCGCGACACTGAGCTGGCTCCGCTACTCGCGCTCGCCGCAAAGCAGCCGGGCTTCGAAGACCGCGTCAAAGTCGTGGCCGGCGAACGCGTCGTCGAAGGACCGCTGCGCGACGCGCTGGCTTGCGTTCCATTGCTCGGGACCGGAGTCGATCTGGCGCGCCCGGAGAACGCCGAGGCCCGCGCTCGGCTGGAGATTCTGATCTGGGAGGCAGGTGCCAGCGCGCTGGAAGTACCCGCGCTTGGCCGCTGGCTGTGGGGCTCGCGCGAGAACTTCGAGGAGATGATCCGCGAACCCGCGCGCGGAGCGCTGCG